>DCVC01000332.1:0-1991 GCA_002328625.1 Bacteroidales bacterium UBA2198 | reverse complement strand
GATTGCTGCAAAGGGTAGCTGAATCCCGAAACTGATACCGGCTCGTTTTCAAAGGTTCGGTTAACACCAAGACCAACAAGGATAAGAGGCTGAAAGATTGGCCATTTTTCATAAGGTTCACGCGTTTTGTCATCCGTATACTTCCCATCAAGTAAATTAAAAATAGTTGAGTAACCATCAGCACCGGAGATGACTTTTGCAGCATAATGAAAGCTTCCTTCCTCAAGTATGATCCCAGCTGCTTTATTATCCTCAACTATTATCTTTATAACCTTTTTTTTATAATTTATTTTACCACCCAGATTGATGTAACGCTTAGCAAGAGCTTCCGACATGGGACTCGATCCCCCAATCGGATATCCGGCATTCTTATTGTTCAGGTATGCGAACGTGAACAGCATAAAGAACATTGAGAATTCTGGTATCCACATTTCTTCAAAGGCTCCCTTAAGAAGTGGGTCTTTAAACCGGCTTGCAAAATCTTTTGCCGTGATTTTCATCCATTGCCGTATCTTCCTGCCGTTAATAAGGAAATTAATACCAATCATAAACTTTTTCAAGAGCCTTTTATATAGGGGGGCATTGTCAGAAGGCTGATCGAAAAGGATACACATTCTTATGCCTTCTGTAAAATCTTTGATAGGTTTCTCATCAGCAGGGGAGAATTCAAGAAGATGCTTCTCCAGGCGAGTGATATCGGAGTAAAATATTAATGTACGTCCATCACTGCCTTCAAACCGCATATATTCATCCATATTGATGAAATTTCGGTCCTGGGCTATACCGGTCTCTTTCCATAAACGATTAAAGCTGCTTTCAGGGTTTGAACCCACCAGCCAATGTATACAACCATCAAAAGTAAAACCTTTGCGTTTCCACGAAGTACAGAGGCCTCCCGGTTTGTCGTGCATCTCGAATATTTGTGTTTTGTAACCGTTCATCTGGGCATATATGCCTGCTGCAAGTCCTGCAAATCCTGAACCTATGATGATAATGTCATTTTCGTTGATTTTGCTGTTCATAATTATATCTTTTATCGTGTTTTATTGTCTGGTTCCAAGCTTTCTGTTCCTGGCAAGCGAAGCAAATATTCCAAGTATACAGAGCATGGAGAAGATTATAAATCCTGTTCGCATTCCTGCAAGCAAACCGGGATAAGTGGCAGGTAGAATGGCTTGCTGGCCAAGGTAAAGAGCTAAAATCATCATGGCAATCCCCATGCTAAGCATCTGCCCTATCATTCTCATGGTTCCGACAACTCCTGATGCAACACCAAGATGTTTCTTCTCAACAGAACTCATTATGGCATTTGAGTTGGGTGAAGAGAAGAGGGCAAATCCAATTCCCATAATAACTAAAAGAGTAATGATCATCAGGACCGATGTTTCTGCATTTACAAAACACAACATAATAAGTCCCGCAGCAGTCAGTCCCATTCCCATTGAGGCAATGACACCGGGATTATACTTATCCGATAGTCTTCCTGCCAAGGGCGACAGTAGTGCCATCATTACAGGCTGAGATATCATAATAAATCCGGCGGTACGGGCATCAAACCCTTTCAGATACTGAAGATAAAGGCTGATAAAGAACCCGGTTGCAGATGTTGCTGAATAATGAATAAGGGCAGCTATTCCGGAAAAAGCAAAAACCCTGTTACGCAGGATCAGCCTGATGTCAAAAACTGCATTGCTTATCCCTTTTTCATAGAGCAGGAACAGGATGCCAAGCAGCAACCCGGAGATAAGGAAGATCCATCCTGCTGCTGCAGGAAGCTTTGAAAAGCCATACATGAATGAGGCAAGGGAAATGCCATAAATGATCGAACCACGCCAATCAAACTCTTCACCTTTCGACTCTGCCCATTCAGGCTTCATCTTTTTAAAAATCAAGAATAGGGATATGATCCCAATTGGTACGAGAAAAGCAAAAATACTCCTCCAGCCAAAATACTGGGTGAGCACTCCGCCTATAACAGGTCCGCCGGAAAG
>DCVC01000216.1:3978-5483 GCA_002328625.1 Bacteroidales bacterium UBA2198 | reverse complement strand
CCTCAGGTATGATATTGAAAGAAAAGAGCGCATCTACCTGCAAAATGAAGCTTTGATCAAAGACAACCTTATTTCAAAGGAAGAGTTCATACGTTCCAGAGAGGACCTCGATATGGCCCTTAGTTCCCAGGAGCTTTTTATTGAACGGCAGAGGGCCGATTCGCTGTTCCGCTCAGTTCAGGTAGAAACCCTGAAAGCTAATCTTGAAAACATGCGGAAGAATCTTGCACTGGTAAGACAAAGGGTGGAGAACCTGAATGTCAAAGCAACTGTTGACGGACAGTTGGGTCTTCTGGTACCTGAAATAGGACAGTCAATCTCGCGGGGAGCCAATATGGGACAGATAAATGTTCTGACTTCATATAAAGTTACAGCTCAGATAGACGAACACTATATTGACAGAGTAAGAACACAGCTGACTGCAAAACTCGACAGACAGGGCAGCGAATTTGATCTAATCGTCAGAAGGGTTTATCCTGAAGTAAGAAATGGCACCTTTAAAATTGATATGATTTTCGAGAACAACATGCCTGATAACATAAGGACCGGACAGACATATTATATCAGCCTTCAACTGGGACAGCCAAAAGTATCGGTTCTTGTACCAATAGGTGGTTTTTTTCAGGAGACCGGCGGACGGTGGATATTTGTCCTTGATCCTACTGAATCTTTTGCTATTAAGCACAATATTTCAATTGGAAGAAAGAATCCAAAGTATTATGAAGTTCTTGAGGGACTCCAGCCAGGCGAAAAGGTAATAATATCTGGTTACGAAACCTTCGGTAAAAACGAAAAACTTATCCTTAAGAATAATAAATAATCTTTAATAATTAAGATCATGATTAAAACAAATGAACTAACAAAGGTCTTCAGAACTGAAGAGGTTGAGACTACTGCACTCAATAAAGTCACTCTGAATGTTAATGAAGGAGAATATGTTGCAGTAATGGGTCCTTCCGGATGCGGAAAATCGACTCTTCTTAATATTCTTGGTTTGCTCGACAATCCAACATCAGGGAGTTATATTTTTAATGGAACTGAGGTAGCAAACCTGAAGGAGAGAGACAGAACCATTTTCCGAAAAGGAAATATTGGTTTCGTCTTTCAGAGCTTCAATCTTATAGATGAACTCACTGTCTATGAGAACGTTGAACTTCCTCTTATTTATCTGAAAATGAAATCGGGTGAAAGGAAGAAAAGAGTGGAGGATGTTCTGGGCAGAATGAAGATAGGACACCGGGCAAAACATTTTCCACAGCAGTTGTCAGGTGGTCAGCAGCAAAGAGTTGCCATAGCACGAGCCGTCGTAGCAAATCCAAAACTCATTCTTGCCGACGAACCCACAGGAAACCTTGATTCAAAGAACGGTATTGAGGTTATAAATCTTCTGACAGAGCTTAATAAAGAGGGAACGACTATTATTATGGTGACACACTCCGAAAGGGATTCGGGATATGCCCACAGAATAGTCAATCTTTTTGATGGTCAGATTGTTGGCGAGAAGT
>DCVC01000216.1:2080-3906 GCA_002328625.1 Bacteroidales bacterium UBA2198 | reverse complement strand
TTTCCATCTCCTCCAGTGTTAACTCATGATGTGTGAAAGTTCGGGCCGGTGAACTGAATACAAAATCCGAAGGTTTTAAAACAGGTGAATCAGCTAAAATTACAGCCTTTTCAATTGAATGCTGAAGCTCTCTCACATTTCCCGGCCAGTTGTGGTTAGCCAGCTTTTCAAGGGCAGGAGTGCTGATCTTCATTGACTCCCTGCCATATCTTTCGCAATTTGCTCTAAGAAAATAATTTGCCAGGACAGGAATGTCATCTACTCTGTCGCGCAAGGGAGGAACCTCGATGACGATTGTGTTTATCCTGTAAAGAAGATCTTCACGGAATTTGCCCTCCCTCACCATCTGAAACAGGTCTCGATTCGTGGCACAGATTAATCTGATATCTATTGGTACTTCCTTGTTTGAACCTACCCTTACTACATATCTTTTCTGTAAAACGCTTAACAATTTTGACTGTGATTGAAGTGAGAGGTTTCCTATTTCATCAAGGAAAAGTGTTCCTTTATGTGCCTGCTCAAACTTACCTTCCCGATCTTCCTTTGCATCGGTAAAAGCACCTTTGACATGTCCAAATAGTTCACTTTCAAAAAGTGTTTCGGTAATTGAGCCCATGTCAACACTAACCATCAACTCCCCTGCCCTCTTTGAAAGATTATGGATTTTCCTGGCAACCAACTCCTTACCTGTACCGTTTTCACCGGTTATGAGGACATTCGCTTCGGTAACAGCTACCTTTCTGACAGTGTTCATTACGTTGATCATTGTTGGAGAAGCTCCTAAAATGATTTTCTCGCCACCTGTATTAATCGCTTTTTTCAGTTTGAGGTTGTCTTTCTTCAGAATAGTAGTCTCAAGTCTCGACAGCCTCAGTTTCCAGGCCAGGTTAATGGTTGCAAGAAGCCTTGAATCGTCCCAGGGTTTGAGAATAAAATCAACAGCCCCCTCCTTTATCGCTTTTACTGCCAGTTCGACATCGCCGGACGCTGTGACAATAACCACGCTTATGTTGCTGTCACGTCTGAATATCTCCCTCATCCAGAAAAGCCCTTCATTGCCGTTATGAACAGCGGCTCTGAAATTCATGTCGAGCATAATAACATCAATATCGTTCTGGCTTAATAAACCGGGTATATTGCCTGGATCAGAGATCGCTATGATCCTCTCAAACTCATCCTGCATTATCAGTTCAAGGGCTCTCAGACTCCCTTTATCCTCATCAACTATAAGAATGGTGCCTTTATTCATATGGTTTTTTTCAAAGGACGGCATAAAAATCAAAATATGTCAAATAAATAGACATTTTTTTATTTTGAGTTTATTGACAGGATAATTCAATAAGCTGATCCGATATTTAACTATTAAGTACATGCAACATTTTAAATCATTGTCCGTCTTTATAATGAAATTGGAAAAAGGAGACAGTAATATCAGTTTGAAAGTATTTAATAATCAGAGCAATGACAGTAAAACTAAATGCAAACGAAGTCGTTCTTAAGGCCGGTGACACCAACCAGGTTGTTGACAATAATACCGTTGAGGGGAAATTGATAGTAACAAACCAGAGGATCTATTTTAAAGCGTTGAAAGAAGAGATGGAGAAATTCAACCTGGAAATCCTTTTCGATAATATACTTGAGGTGATATATTACAGTAAGGGACTGTTTTCCGTAAAAGGATTAAATGTTGTCACACGTGAAGGGAAAATTCATAGTTTCCCACTTAAAAAACGGGACGAATTTGGACAACTGATCAACAAAATGTATTAGGTCATTTATTAGCTACACAAATTAATACAATCATTTGAATATTTAAAGGCGCCCAA
>DCVC01000216.1:0-2003 GCA_002328625.1 Bacteroidales bacterium UBA2198 | reverse complement strand
CCTGAGCAACCAAGAATTGATGCAATTAGTAATGTAATAAGGAATTTCCTGCTGATAAGTAACATTAGAAGATGTATGGGGGCGCCTTGAATCTTCCTGATGCCCACCTCCTTAGTTCGTTTTATAATATCCAATGAAACAAGATTATACATACCAATAAGTGACAAAAGAGCAGCTGTGACTGCCAAAAAAATATTGACTTTCAATATGCTGCCGTTTATATCTTTTTCTTCCTGCATGAGATCTTCCTGAAGCCGGCCTCTAAAAATATAATTAGTGGAAAGGTTCTTCCATTTTAAACCAATATAATCAAGAACATCAGGTAAATTTTCCTGATTTGCCCTGACTACTAATACGTTATATTGATCGTTTCTTGTCAGCCTCAGAATTGCGGGTTCAATCTCTTCCCAGACCCCTCCTAAATAAAAGTCTTCGACAACTCCAATTACTTCAAGTTTTGTTGTGTCATAAAGTGTAACTGTCCGGCCAACAGGTTCTTTCCAGCCAAAGTCATTGACCATCTTCATATTTACAACGATCGAGTTGTTGGTCCGGTCAAAGGCAGTTCTTGAATTATCAAACAAACGTCCTTCAACAAGCCGGAAGCCCATAACCTGAGAATATCCCGGCCCGATATCCATAACATCCACCTCTAATTGTTTTTCCTTGTCTTTGACAGGCCTTCTGTAATTACTCCATCCAATATGATTCTGGGTTCCTTCAGCAGAAATAATCTTCGGATTGCTGATAATCTCATTTCTGAAGGAAGCAAATAATTCCGGAGAGACAGGTACAACGATCACCTTATCCCTGTCATAACCGAGATCGAGTGTTTTCTGATACTTTGCATTTTTTGCAAAGACAATGCCCATCACAAGGGCTGTTACTGAGATAGCAAACTGTATTGTGAGAAATATTAACGATAATTTTCCTGACCCCCTGAATATAGAACTGCCCTTTATAACAGTTACAGGACTAAAGGAACTTACGTAAAGGGCAGGATAAACACCTGCAACAAATCCTGTAAACATCAAAAGCAAAATGATGAATATCCAGAAAAAAACATATCTGGTAAAAGTGAGTTCTATTGACATGTATGCCCACAGGCTGCTATAGGCCGGGACCAGGAAACCGGCAACAGCAATACCCAAAATCATTGCCAGAAAACAAATGATAAACGCTTCGAACATGAACTGGGTTACCAGTTGATTTCTTCGGCCTCCAAATGTCTTTCTTAGTCCTATTTCTTTAAGCCGTTTGCTGAAAGCTGCAATAGAAGTATTAGCAAAATTAAAGCATGCAATAAGAAGAATGAAAATTGCCATTACCGGTGGTGCAATGAGTGCAGCCGGATGCAGAGAAGGAAAAAGTCCAGAAGACCATATGTTCCTGGTGTTTTCACCAACATCATCCAAAGGGACCAGGGTAAATCTGTTAATCTTAAAATCTTCACGCGCTCTGTTCTGAACAGGAAGATAACTCTTTAAGGATTGTGTTACTGAAGCCACATGTGATCTATCCTGGAGCATAATAAAATGAGCAGTTGTCCACAATTTCCAGTCAGCATCATTCAACTCCCACATTAACAAAAAATTATCAAAATGGGAAAGGATATCTATCCTGAAACTCGAATTTTGGGGTAAATCAGCAAATACAGCCCCGATTGTATAGGTAAATTCTTTGTTCCTGTCATTTACAATTGATAATGCTTTCCCAATCGGGAATTCTTCACCAAAGAGCTTTATTGCCATTGTCTGGCTTACCAGGACATTGCCCTTATTGTTAATGGCCTTTTGGTCTCCAATGACAGGCTGAAATGTAAATATTTCAAGAAATTCAGGATCTACAAAAGAGATCTGGGCAGGAAGAATTTCATCCCCTTTTTTAACAGGTGACCCGGTTCGCATCAACCTGGCTGATCTTTCAATCCCGGGAATATCTTTTTTTGCTTCAAGACCAATGGTAGCAGGTACAAGACCATATTCCTGTTCCCTGCCCTGCAT
>DCVC01000024.1 GCA_002328625.1 Bacteroidales bacterium UBA2198 | reverse complement strand
CTGTACCATGCGATACCTCCAACAGTATAGCCTGAGCTCATTTTGTCGATGGCATTTTTATAAAAAGGACCGATAATATTTACTCCGTCCTGACCTGGCAGGTCCTCAATGCTCCAGTCATGAGGCACATCGAGAATCCTCCAGCCTGAATCATCAAAACCGGGGTTTTCTGCTCCTGTCAGGCTGTCTTTCAGGAACCTCCAGTTATTATCGAATGAAATGGTTCTTAAAACAACCCCGGTTTCCGCCTGCTTTTTGCATGAAGTGAATCCAATTGCCAGTGCAAAGATTAGGCTGATAAATGTACTTAAACCAAGTTCATTAGAAATAACTTTTTGGATTTTCATTTCGATAAGTTTGGTTTAGGTTGAACAGTTTTGTTAGTGCATTATATATATAGACAATCTTTAAATTAAAATTAATCCTTTACGCACCGTAAAGAACCTCCATTCCTTATCGAAAGACATCCACGGAAATTAAAATCACCATAAGCGCTCTGGACTCTGTACCAGGCACAGGTGTAATTCTGAGTTGAGCTCCAAAAATAGTTATGCTCACCTATGTCATAAAACCTGCCGTTTTCGGCACGCAATCCTCCCGGCAGGCTCGTAAAACCGCTTTCATTTGTTGCCTCATGCGAAGAACCTGACTTAAGCCAGTGTTCAAATCCTGCTTCCTTCATCTTTTTTCCGGCAACATCGCTGCCTCCGAGAAATGACTCAATTAATATCCATTCATCATCCGTCGGGACATGCCATCCCTCAGGACAGATCTTTCCTGTCTGGGCTACATAGAAATTATAAAGTGCTCCGTAAACATCCTTATATTTTGCCTCGTCATTGTCGTACCAGCAATAGGTCGGAGTGCAGGTAAAACTCCACTTTGTATCGCCGGTGACCATTGGAATATCACTTCCGTCATTAAATTTTGTTGTTTTCAGATTTTCGGCTGTCCACACTTGTGTGCCTATACTGACAGTTTTGTAAACATTACCCTCCACATCTGTTACCGTACCCCATGTGCCTGAAAGGTCAGCCGGAGTAGTAAATGTCACTTCATTTCCGTAGCTGGTTCCTTTCTCTGTAATTGCGTATGCCCTGACATAATAAACTGTCTCAGGCAAAAGGTCAGTCAGTAAAAACCTGTACCCCGCTGTATAAGGCGTAACAGAATAATGAGCTTTTTTGCTGTTGGTTACTTCGGGTACCGGGTCATCATCCCAGCAAAGGCCTTTTTCGGTAATCTCCAGGTTGCCGGGGTCTGTAATTGCACCTGTGCAAAATACTGAAGCCGGGGTAACATATTCTATACCAGAAGTCGTTAGTTGCGGCAGAATCGGTTCAGGAGGTTTTACCTCTTCTTCCTTACCGCATCCTGCAAGTACCACAGACAGCAGTACTGCGGAAACCAGAATGAGGCTCGAATGTAATGATTTAATATAACTATTAATAGGGTACATTTAAAAATGATGAATCCTGCTTCAGAATGCCTTTTTGCTCATCTACCGCACTGCGCGGAAGAGGCCAGTAATCATGCTTCTCAGGATCATATACTCTTCCGGATAAGCATATCCTGAACCGTGAATCCCTCGCGATATAATCATTCAGTACCTCACCGTCAATTCCCCACCGGCGCAGGTCAAAAAAGCGATGGCCTTCCGTTGCGAATTCAAGTCTTATCTCCATCCTTACGGCCTTTCTTGCCTCCTCTTTACTCGTAAAGGCGATATGTCCTTCCGGCCAGGGCTCGACTTTATAATTGGATGCTGGTTGTGTCCACTCAACAACAGGGTCCTTGCCTAAATTCACATAACTTTTGCATAAGCCCATAACCGGGCTGCTAAATTTCGCTCTTTCCCTTACCTGGTTCACAAGCGATCTGGCAAGCTGAAGGTCTCCTTCCTCAACAGCAACTTCAGCCCTCCAGAGCAAAATATTGGCCAGACGGTACATTCTGTAATTTTTTCCATTATAGAAGCCTGTACCATAGTTGTTTAAACTTTGCTCTGATTTGAGATGCATGAATTTCTTGGTCATATACGGACCTCCCTCCTTCATATCCCTTATCCAGTCACTGCCCGGATTAATCCCCCATCCGAGAAAATCAATGCCGCGGCGTGATATTGTCCAGTCGACTCTGGGATCGAGCAGGTGATCAGTTGGGATGAATGTTTCTGAACCTGATATTCCCATATCATTTTCCAGAGGTTCACGATCTTCAATGTCCAAAACAGGCAGTCCGACAGGAGTTACCTGAAATGCCTCAAAGAGTGATTGAGAAGGTTGAAAATTCCCCCAGCCGCCGCAGCTGGCCGGGCCTTTCTGATAAAAAGCAGCACCTGCAGGCGCCACTGAGGTATGGGAGGTGGATGTGGTCGCTACCTGAATTTCGAAAATCGACTCCTTATTGTTTTCATGAGTCATGTCGTAGTTATGCCAGATTTCCGGGACCAGCTCGTAACGACCACTATTGATAATGCCATCAAGGAGCGGTTTTGCCTGGCTGAATTCTCTCTGAAACATATGAGCATGAGCTTTGACTGCCATTGCAGCATATCTGGTAACCCGGCCCGGTTCTCCCGAAGGAGGTGTCTCAGGCAGGTTATCTATTGCAAACTGAAGGTCTTGCTCAATTGAGTCCCATGCCGGGTCTGCATTAGTCACCTTCTCTGGCAGAAGCGGACAGAGTTCAGCTTTTGTCTTAATGTAAGGTATGTTCTCAAAGACCTTGTTTGCCTGAAAATGGAACCAGGCACGAAGGAACTTTGCTTCACCCTCTATCTGGAGAGCCCTTTCTTTGGATATTGGGTTCTTTCCCTTTTGATTAATTTCAAGGAACTCCAGAGTATTATTCGCTCTCTGGACTCCGTCATAACATTCCTTCCATCTTTGGAGAGGATAAGGGTGTGAAGGAGTGGCTTCAAATCTTTCAAAGGACGGATAAATTGAATAGGTTCCATAATAACAATCATCGGAGGGAATACTGCCATACATCCAGTCAGTGCAGAGAGCCCCTCCGTATAAATTCCTTCCCCGCAGATAAGAGTAGGCGCCAATAAGTATTGCTTCAACACCGTCAGGAGATGACATTACAGAACCGGCAGCAACTCCCGGAGGTTCTTTTATGAGAAATTCCTCGCTGCAGGAATAGACAAACATCACTGTTCCGGCAATAAGGATAATAAGAATCAATCCTGTAGTTCTTTTCATTACATCTTTTGTAACGTTTTAAACCAGACTTTTAGTTCTTAAATTTACTGATTTATTCATTAATTTTATGCTTAGCCTTAACACACCGGGTGGTCGGGATCTTAATTTATTGACTTTGTGATTCTTTATACCCCTGAACCTTAGTGGCATTTTTGTTTTACCGCTAAGACAAAAGGAAGCTTAGATTTATAAAAAAATTATTATCTTATTGTTATTCAGGTTATTAATATTNNTTTTTAATGAATAATTCTTTAATTGTTTTAATGGTAACCTTACAACACGTATAACCATTATATTTATACCGGATTCACCTTAAATAAATCTTTTTATGAAATCATCAGGCTTAACGAAAGTTGAAGTTGCTTTCCAGCAGCGTTCAGGGAGGAACGAGTTCTCAACTGCAGTTCCCTATATCGTAGTACGGAATTTTCCAAACCTGGGCCTGTTGACTTCTTTAAGGTTCCTTGAATGGGTTGCAGAAAATCCTGAAGGAGTAATCAGCCTCCCAACCGGAAAAACCCCGGAATATTTTATAGAATGGACAAATAAGTTACTATCGGGGTGGAACGGTCCGCAAAACAGGAGGCTCATGGAAGAAAACGGTCTGACTCTATCAAAAAAGCCATCATTGAAAGGTTTACGTTTTGTCCAGATCGATGAGTTCTACCCGATAAATCCCCGTCAGCATAACAGCTTCTTCGATTATGTGATGAAGTATTATATAGAGGGATTTGGGCTCGATCCTGCACGGGCTTTGCTGATAAATGCTGACCATATAAATCTTCCCGGGGGATTGAAATATACCAAGGTATTCCCTGACAACAGGATCGATCTTTCGCTCAGAAACAGGGAAGCCGTATCTCCGCAGGAAAGGATACAACAGGCATCGATTTTCAGTATTGATAACTGGTGCACTTTTTATGAAAATAAGATCAGGGATCTGGGCGGAATAGGTTTCTTTCTCGGAGGAATAGGTCCCGACGGGCATATAGCATTTAATACCCGGGGAAGCGATCACAATTCCACAACCCGCCTTACAGCCACCAACTTTGAGACACAGGCGGCGTCTGCAGGTGATCTGGGAGGTATTGAGATCTCAAGGAACAGGCTGGTAATAACTGTTGGCCTTGGTACAATTACTTGTAATCCTGACGCTGTAGCTATAATTTTTGCTGCGGGTGAGGCAAAAGCATATGTTGTAAAGAATGCGCTTGAGAATCCTGTTGACAACCTCTATCCTGCAACTGTGCTCAGAAAACTTAAAAATGCTCGTTTTTATATTACGGAAGGTGCTGCTTTTCAGTTGAATGACAGTATAGAAAGATACTATAAAAATGGAAGCTGGACATTTGAAAAGACCGAGAAGGCAATATATGACCTCTGTGAAAAAATCGATAAATATGCCCATAAGCTGGAATTAAACGATCTGAAGCATGACAAATACTGTGCAATGATGCCCGGTCTGAGCCTCGAAAGAGTTAAAGAAGTGATAGAATCGACAGGAAGGAAAATAGAGGCCGGGCTGAAAAAGGGGAATAATGAGGTTTTTCTTCACACCGGCCCCCATCATGACGACATTATGCTTGGCATTTTCCCATGTATAATTTCACAACTTCGGGTGAGCTCAAACAGATTTCATTTTGCAATCCTGACCTCAGGATTTACAGCCGTAACTAATGATTTACTGCAGAATCTTCTGGAGGAAACGCTCAAGTTGATCCGGCTTGGAAAGATAGAGATGCTTCGCTATCCTGATTTTTTTGAACAGGGATACAAATATAAATTTGACAAGGACGTCAACCATTATCTGAATAAAATTGCTGCCAATGACGAGAAGGGCAAGTTGCGCGGCATCTGCCACCGTGTCACAAGAGTGATGGTCCAGATTTATAAGCTCTCCTCGGTAAATGAGTTGACCGCACAGATGGAAAAGAACATTGAGCTTCTGAGATCAAGTTACAGCGGTGAAAAGAATCCTGCTGATATCCAGAAACTCAAGGGCATGTTGCGTGAGTACGAGGAGGAGCTGGTATGGGCTCATTATGGCGTTAAGGTCAGGAACATAGAACATCTGCGTCTGGGATTCTATACAGGAGATATTTTTACTCCCCGCCCTGAAAAGAACCGGGATGTGATTCCGATACTGGAAATGCTGAGACGTGTCCAACCCACAGTTATCAGTCTTGCATTTGATCCCGAAGGCTCCGGACCCGATACGCATTATAAAGTACTTCAGGCTATTGCTGAAGCTTTGCGGCAATGGAAAAAGGAAAAAGATCTGTCGGATCTGAGGATAATCGGATATAGAAACGTCTGGTATAAATTCCATCCTGCTGAAGCAAATGTATTCGCCCCGGTTTCACTGAATTCCATGGCTGTACTGAACTGGTCATTTAAAAATTGCTATATCAGCCAGGTTAATGCCTCATTCCCAAGCCATGAATTTGACGGTCCCTTCAGCGACCTGTCACAAAAGAACTGGGTTGATCAGTTTAAACGGATCCAGCTTATTCTTGGTAAAGACTTCTTCTATGAAAATGAAAGTCCGAAAATTCGTGCAACCCATGGTATGATATATTACAGGGAAATGAAAACTGATGAATTCCTGACCCATGCAAGGGAGCTTGAAAAAAGCATGGAAGGAGACATGCTTTATGACTAAAACTCAGTTATCGAAACCGATTTCCTTGGTAGAAATAAAAAAATGTAACAAAATAAATTAAATTTGAAAGCAATGTTTTTAAAAATATCTTACCTGATCAGAATGAAGAAGCGATCAGGTTTATTCTAATACTATTAACATGGACAAAGAAGAAATCAAAAAACGGGTAATTAAAGTAACAGCTAAAGTACTTGAGATTGATGAATCTGAGATTTCGGATAACGCTAACTTCTCCTTCGACTTAGGGGCCTCATCTATGCAAAGTCTTTTACTGGTTGCAGGCTATCAGGAAGAATTCAACATTGAGATGGATGAAGAAAAATCGCTTGAAGTACAAACAGTGTCCGAAGCTGTTGATTTTATCAGCACTTACCTTTAACAAATCCAGATTTTAACAGAATACCTATGTCAATAAGAGCAGAAATCCACAAACAGAATCTTGTTAAGATATTTAATCCCAAATCAATTGCTGTTGTAGGTACAAACAATGTAAAAGGAACTGTTCCTTACGATATCTTATTTAACATTCTGAAAACAGAGTTTACAGGGGTTGTATTTCCTGTGAGCCCGGGTGAAAAATCGATCTGTTCTGTAAAGGCTTATAAGTACGTAGTAGATATTACCGATCCGGTCGATTTGGCTATCATTGTCTTTCCGAGTGCAGTCTGTCATCTGGCTCTGGAACAATGCGGGCAGAAAGGAATTAAAGGTGTGGTTATTATCTCAGCAGGCTTTAAAGAAGTCGGAGCAAAGGGTCTTGAACGGGAGAATCAGCTAAAACAGATCGCTGAAAAGTACGACATGTCTATTATAGGTCCTAACTGCCTGGGTATTATAAACACCGATCCATTGATCAACCTGAATGCTTCATTTGCCCGTAAAATGCCGGAACAGGGTAATATAGGATTCCTGTCGCAAAGCGGCGCCCTCTGTACAGCAGTTCTTGATTACGCACAGGCAAAACATATCGGGTTTTCGAAATTTATAAGTTTCGGAAACAAGGTTGATATCAGTGAGATTGACCTGATGTATCATCTGATGGAGGATGACAAAACTAAAGTCATTTTATTGTATCTCGAAGAGGTTACCAATGGCCGCGCTTTAATGAAGGCAGCACGTGATGTTACAAAACTGAGCGGAAAACCTGTTCTGATCCTTAAATCTGGCCGCACCGAAGCCGGAGCTTCAGCAGCCGCTTCACATACCGGATCCCTTGCCGGAAACGATGAAATATATGATGCAGCCTTTAAACAAGCCGGAATGATTCGCTGCGACAATATTGAAGAAATGTTCAATATTGCAATCGCATTTGCGTATCAGCCAATACCGAAATCAAATAAGATCGCAATAATTACAAATGCCGGCGGGCCGGGAGTATTAACCACTGATGCAGCAATACACGATGGTTTGCAGATCGCAAGGTTTTCCGAAGAGACCACCAGGGAATTCAGAAAGTCCTTACCGGCAAACGCAAATATTAAAAACCCCGTTGACGTGGTTGGTGATGCCCGCGCCGACAGGTATAACATTGCCATGAACGGAGCCTTCAGAGAAAATGATGTTGATGCCGTTTTCGTGATTCTTACCCCTCAATCAATGACAGATATCGAAACCATAGCCAAAGAGGTGGTAAAAGTATCAAAGCAGTATTCCAAACCGGTCTACACCTCCTTTATGGGAGAAGCAGATGTTGCCGTTGGCGTTGATATTTTGCTGAGAAACAAAATTCCTCATTACATCCTCCCTGAATCGATGTGCAGGAGTTTTTCAAGGGTTTACCGGTTTTACCGCGATATAGATAAAAACCCCCACCCGCCGCGCATCTATAATGATGTTGATACACAATCAGTAAAAACAATACTTGACAAGGCTATCAGTAACAATCACCTCTACCTTACTGAAGATGAAGCCGGAGAGATCCTTAAGATATATGGCCTGCCTGTTGTTGAGAGCAGGCTGGCAACTTCGTCTGATGAAGCAGCTTCTGTTGCAGGTAATATAGGATTCCCCGTTGTAATGAAAATAGCTTCAGAAGATATTATACATAAATCTGATGTCAACGGAGTCAAACTTAATGTACAATCTTCCGAAGAAGTCATCGACACTTACAAAAACATGGTCGGGCAGGTATTGCAGATAAAACCGGAAGCGCGGATCAAAGGAGTGCAAATCAGCAAAATGATCTTATCAGGTGAAGAAGTGATCCTGGGTGTGAAAAGGGACCCTTCGTTCGGACCTGTCATAATGTTCGGACTGGGAGGAGTATATGTTGAGGTCTTTAAAGATGTAAGCTTCAGAGTTGCTCCAATTGATGAGATAATTGCCGATTCCATGATAAAACAAATTAAATCATATAAAATCCTTGAAGGGATAAGGGGAAAACCTCAACGCGACATCGGAAAAATAAGAGAATGCCTTATGCGGCTTAGCCAGCTGGCACTTGAATGTCCGCAAATTAAAGAGCTGGATATCAATCCATTAATCGTACTTGATGACACCAAAGGCTGTTTTGTTGCTGATGCGCGTATACTACTCAACACTCAACCACGCTCTGACACTAATAATTCAACTATCAATAACAATTAATATACCAACCTATGAGAATCATAATTAAAAAAGACCAGAGCGAGATAGGGAAATGGACTGCATCTTATATCGCTGAAAAAATAAGAAAAACCGAACCCACACCGGAAAAACCTTTTATACTGGGCCTGCCCACGGGCTCTTCACCTCTGCCTGTGTACAGTGAACTGATTAATATGTACAAAATTGGTGAAATCTCTTTCAGGAATGTGATCACTTTTAATATGGATGAGTATGTCGGTCTCGATGAAAATCATACTGAAAGTTATCATTATTTCATGTATAGTAATCTTTTTAACCATATTGATATACCTCGGGAGAATATTAATATTCTTAATGGAAATGCTGAAGACCTTGAAAAGGAATGTGCTGAATATGAACAAAAAATCAAGACTGTCGGGGGTATCGATCTATTCCTCGGGGGAAT
>DCVC01000132.1 GCA_002328625.1 Bacteroidales bacterium UBA2198 | reverse complement strand
TTGCATCAGGTCGTCGATCCAGAAGACCTGTTTCGCAGCCTGGCACTTAGGACAGTGCCTGTCACCGCAACTGTTATAGCTATAGCATACCGTGCCACAATTATTACATACCTCTTCGTGTCCGCCAAGGGCCGAGGTACGGCACTGCGTTATTTTGCCCAGCACTTTTATTTGCAAAGGAGTAAGAGTCGTTTTTGCAAACAGGCCGGCGCCGAATAAACTGACCGCATCGGCCAGTTCGAATTTTGTCCTCACTTTTTATGATAGTTATACAGTGTATCGAGAGGGCTGTGAGGCTTTATCAAAGGGCATTGTGCAACATGCAGGTAAAGCATTGTTGTGGTGATGTCGGCATGGCCAAGAAGCTCTTTGAGTGTTACAATATTGAGTCCCTGCTCAAGCAGGTGTGTGGCATACGAGTGTCTGAGTGAATGAAGGTTTACGTCCTTTTTTATGGAGGTCTTTTTAAGATTTTCACGCATCACCCACGATAGTCCCCTTACGCTGTAACGGCCATCGGGTTCCTTGCCATTGAATAACCAGACGTGAGGGTTCTCTGCACTAAGGTATTTTTTCAGTCCTACGGCCATGCTATCTGCCAGAGGAACAATACGGTCCTTCTTGTACTTGCTCTGTCGTATGTGGATTACTTTACGTTCAAAATCGACATCAGGTATTTTGAGGTTTATAACCTCCTGTCCACGCAAACCTGCAGAGTAGATCAATGTCAGCACTACACGTTGTTTAAGCAGGGTTGGAACGGCAAAGAGCTCTTTCAATTCCTGATGGTTAAGGATTACAGGAAGCTTTGTTTCTTTCTTCAGGGATGGCAGCGCGATGGCATTCTTGTTCATTCCCATCAACCGGTAATAGTAGCGAAGACCATAAACCATGTGTTTAAAGCTGCTTCGTGATGGTGATTTTGGGTCACGTGCCAGGGCAACAAGGTATTCATTGATCTCTTCCGGATCAATCTGCTCAGGCAGCTTTTTGAAGTGAATAACAAACAATGCGATGCGCCGGATGTAATTATTCAATGTACTTTTACTCTGCCCGCGAAGAGTAACTTGTTGTCCAAGTTTCCGAACAACATTTTTAAATTCAGGAACAAGCATAATAGCCTGCTCAATCATAGTAAAACCCGTCCCGAGTACTCAACAATTTTTAAGGTTCTACTTGCTTTAGTTTTCTACGATAAAGTTAAGTGGTGTTTATTATAAATCCATCCTTTGTTGCAGATAATCCTGCTGTTACATTTTCGGGTTCGCTTTTTTCTGAAGACCTCACTGTATATACACAAATATTAAATGGCGGTCAATAGTCCGTGAATATCTTTTAGCCGGTATTAACTTTTTTCATATAGATTTGTCTTATAGTTGTTAATAAATATACCCCTGGTGTGGATTTAAATTTCTGATTAACTTGACCGCCATAATTAAATTTAGTATATTTGTTTGTCAAATATACATTGTGATCATGGAAATAATAATTAAAGGCCTCAAAGGGAAAGACTTTGTTATTGATGAAAAAGATAATTTGTGCAAAAGGCTGGCCATGCTGATTGAAGGGCATTGTACAATTGGTGTGCAAGCGTCAATACAAAAGTACGGGTATACCGAACAAAGGTATTATCAACTTTTAAAAAAATATATGGAGGGAGGGGCAAAGGCTCTTCTTGAGAAGAAGCCAGGCTCGGACAAGCAACATGTCAGGACGAAGGATACGTTAAACCAGATAATACGCCTGCGGTTTTTGGACCCTTTTGCCAGCGCTGATGTTATCGCCCAGAAGTTAAAGCAGACCGGATACAGGGTAAGCAAACGCAGTGTCGAAAGGACTATTACAGAATACGGGCTTCAAAAAAAACGCATGTTCTGAACCCACTTAAAGAGCGGCAAAAACAAGATATCAGAATACGTGTAACAAAGCGGGAGTCAGCAAGGGTTAAAGTTAATAACCAGGGAGTGGAGAGATTTTTCCGGGAAAGGCTCTCAAAAAAGATATGCGGGACGTTGGTTGGTTTATGGTTTTTGGCTGCGGAACACATGCGTATGGGCAACTGGGATTTAATCAAGGGGTATACCGGATGTTCCGATACAGATATAGAACCCCGTATTGCCATGCAGATAGTTAACGAATCCGCTCTGTGCAGTAACCGGATAAGAAAAAGCAATTACATCAACCATCAGGGTTTTGAGTTACTGAACGGGCTTGGGTTCCTGGTTACTGATGAGCAGGTACATGATTTACTTGATAAACATACAGTTTCCCAGGCTCAGTCATTGCAGGAAACATTAGCTGTCATAAGGAGGAACAGAAATCATTATAAAGGTGATTTAATAGCAATAGACCCTCATCGTATTGTATCTGCCTCCCAGAGAATAATGCCCAGGAAGAAAAAGCACCCTGAGGAGCCATCAAGGAAAATGCTGCAAACCTTCTTTGCCCTTGATACTCAATCCGGCCAGCCAATAGGATGTGGCATCGGTTCTCCCGGTGTTAATACATCCCTTGCAACAATGGACCTGTTGAACATGGTGAGTGCGGTAAACAAAAATGCTTTAATACTTGCCGACAAGGAACACTTCACCGAATACCTGATACAAAGTATCTGCCAGAAAAGTGACTTTGAGCTCCTTGTTCCGGCATTATCAACGGAAAGAATCCGGAAAATAGAAAGATCCCTGAAGTACCAGCGTAAATGGTCAGGTTATGCAATAGCTGAAAGCATGTTTAATTTTGACCGTTGCAAAGAAAAATACAGGCTGTTATCTCAGCGTGAAGGCGAAGTGCCGGCAGACTATGTATACAAATCATTCCTCACCCTGTCAAACAGACCGGCAACAGAGTTGCTTGGTGAATTGTATCATGAGAGATGGTCTATAGAAGACTTTTTTAATTTTGATGGTGCAATGGGTTTTGATCGGGCTTCAACATTCAATCTCAACATCCGATATGGCAAAATGTCTTTAGCGCTATTGGCGCAGGCAGCAACATATGAGTTCAGAGAAAAACTACCAAAACCGTATAACAGATGGAACTCAACCCATCTGGCCGACTCGGTGTTCACAAAGATAGACGGAGATATCAGAACAAAAGATGATACAATTATTGTGACCTGTTATAATGCTCCAAAAGAATTAAACTTGCATAAGCATTACCAGAATTTACCGGAAAAGCTGGTATCTGAAGGTATTAATCCAAAAGTCCCCTGGCTTTATGATTTTAAATTGGATTTTAGGTTCAAATAAGATCATCACTAAAATGATTAGCCCGTAAAAAATAGCTGAGTACTCGGGATTCTCATAATTAAAAATTTAAAGTTAATTCCTTCAAATTATGGAAAGAATCGGGNNGCCACCGTCCCGATGCATCGGGACGCCAACGCCACATACCGCCGAACGTTAGCCGTAATTTTGGAAAATATGAAACAGATCATCGTAATAGTTCTGGTGCTAATCATGGTTAGCTGTAATAATTCTCAAAGTCCAAAACCTCCAACTGTCAAATCGGAGACGGCCAACCTAACTACACAATTCTCATCACCTGAAGAGCTAATCGAATCTTATTATAAGGCAATGAAAGCTGGCAACTTGGATCAGATTGGTGCCTGTTTAGGTGGTACTCCTACTTCTGAGTTAAACTACGTAAAACTACCAGGGATTAGCTATCGAATAATATCAAAAGAAAAGTTCAAAGACTCAATTCAAACCTATAAAATCAATGATAAAGGCCAATATGAAGAATATTGGGTCTTCCCAGAAGTTTATTTGGTAACACAAGACTCATCAGACTTCGAACCAGGCCACTATCTCAGCTATTATTGGATTGGTAAAAAAGACTCTTCATGGATTATAATGGGGAATTCTTCTGAGATTGAGACAGTCATGGAAGAAGCTGAATCAGAAGGGATAGAAAGGGCTACAAGAACAATGGATTCAATTCAAAATGCTGATAAGAAACTGAATTAAACTACGGCTAA
>DCVC01000320.1:4010-5882 GCA_002328625.1 Bacteroidales bacterium UBA2198 | reverse complement strand
CTTAAAAGACGGGTTGATATTCTTATTCATGACAGGAAAGGGAATCCATTGATGATCGTTGAATGCAAGGGCTATGATATAGATCTGGATGATAGCGTTTTTGAGCAGATCGCTGATTATAACCTGAAGTACATGGTGCCTTACCTTGTTGTTACAAATGGCATTCTGCACTATGCCTGCAAAATGGATTTTACGAATAAAAAACCTGATTATCTTCTCGAAATCCCCCTTTATGAAGATCTTATCCCCTGACTTACTGTTATGATAAGCGTTACATGTGCAATTATAAGGAATGATGACAACGAAGTGCTGGTTGTGCAGAGAGGTGAGAAGACCGATCATCCATTAAAATGGGAATTTCCGGGAGGAAAACCGTTTCCGGGAGAGACAGAGGAAGATTGCATCATAAGGGAAATAGCAGAAGAATTATCAATGGATATTGTTATTTGCTCCAGGCTAAAGACTGTTATTCACGATTATGGTCATAAACAGATAGAACTTATTCCGTTTATCTGCGATACTCTTGATGAACTGCCTATATTGGCGGAACATATAGATTTCAGATGGGTATATGCAGACGATCTGCCTGAGGTGGATTTTTCGGAAGCTGATCTATTTGTGGCAGATGAATATCTTGCTACTGTTAATAAATTAACAGTAAAAAAGAAGGTAAATTCAAAAACTGAAAATGTAGTATCTGATGACTCGGAACTTCAAAGTATGATTAACAATATGATGAGCACCCAGGAAGTTGAATGGGTTGCATCATCAGCTATTGAAAATCCGGCAATTTTCTCCCGACTTATTGAGTATTCATACAGCCCTGAAATTAAACTTGCTTTCCGGGCATCCTGGACACTTTCAAAAGTATGTGACAGATTCCCTGAATTAATTTATCCTCATCTGACCAGGATAATTGAAGCCCTGGAAGATGTCAAAAATGAAAGTGCCCATCGCTCATTCTTAAGAATACTAACCCTCACTGATGTTGCTCAAATATCCCCACGGCTTCATGGAATATTGGCAGATCATTGCTTTAAGGCCCTCAATTCGGGATTTTCAGCTATAGCAGTAAAAGCTTATTCAATGGAAATCCTTTATAAACTTGCCGTGGTTTATCCTGAACTGGCCAATGAGCTGTCAGCTTCTGTAAATATGCTGCAGGGAGAAGGATCGGCAGGTATAAAAGCAAGAGGCAGGATTATTCTGAAGAAGCTGGCAGAGCTAACTTCAGATCGGCGATCCGGTCAGCCTAAAAAGAATTTCCGCTGATTTTGCAAATCTGCTCATATTTATTCCTTTAAACCATGCCGACCCTCTTCAACTTTAAATATTTCTTTTGTACTTTTATAGTTCATATATTCCATAAGAAATGAAAACTATCGACACAAAAGGTCAGAAATGCCCTTTGCCGCTGATGGCTGCAAAAAAAGCATTAAAGGAAATAGCTGCGGGAGAAGCATTTATTGTACTGACTGACAACCAGACATCCTTTAACAATCTTTCAAAATTTCTGAAAGACAACAAAACAGATTTTTCAGTAGAGACTGATGAAGGGGTCTGGAAGCTTACAATAGTTAAAAAAGAGGAGGAAGTTGCACAGGCAAAAGAAGGAACCTACAGTAATTCATCTGTGCCTGATTTTCAGAAGGGTAATTTTGTTATTGCAATAAGTTCCGATAAAATGGGTGAAGGTAATGATGGGCTTGGTTATCTGCTTATGAAGAATTTCATAAACTCTGTTAAAGACCTTGATATACTTCCTGAAAAAATTGTGCTTTATAACAAGGGAGTTACACTTGTTTCAACAGATTCTCCGGTGGCAAAACATTTAAGCGACCTTGAAAAAATGGGAGTAAAGATCCTGGTCTG
>DCVC01000320.1:0-3983 GCA_002328625.1 Bacteroidales bacterium UBA2198 | reverse complement strand
ACTTTTCAATTATGAATATTGATCTTCTCCAGATGGTTGAGACCGGTGGTTGCTCCGCGAAGATCTCACCAAAACAGCTTGATGAGATTCTTAAATATCTGCCTTTGTATACAGATCCTGATATACTTGTCAATATAAACACTCACGATGATGCAGGGGTATACCGGGTAAACAATGATCTGGCCCTTGTATTTACCACAGACTTTTTCCCGCCTGTATGCAGCGATCCCTATGAATTTGGCCAGATTGCAGCAGCCAATTCATTAAGTGATGTTTATGCGATGGGTGGCACACCTGTGATTGCTCTTAATATCATGATGTTCCCGTCTGCAAAACTGCCTGTTGAGGCTTATGTTGACATACTTAAAGGCGGATCTGACACAGCTTTTCAGGCCGGGGCCAGGATTATTGGAGGACATACAATTGATGACTTTCCTCCTAAATACGGGCTTGCAGTTGTAGGCTATGTCCATCCCGACAATATCATTACAAATGCAGGAGCCAGACCCGGGGATTCGCTGATACTTACAAAACCTTTAGGGACCGGAGTGATTCTTGCAGGTCAGAAGCTTGGAATAGCATCAGATGATGACATAAATGAGGCGAAAACGCAGATGAAACTCCTTAACCTGACAGGTGCAGAAGTGATGAAAAAGTATAATATAAGAGGAGCAACAGATATAACAGGTTTTGGACTTGCCGGCCATGCATTGAAAATGGCAAGAGCCAGTAACGTAACTTTTAAGATAAATATGAAGAGTGTCCCGTTGATCGGTAATACATATTCCATGGTCGAAGGAGGTTGTATCCCGAGTGCATCATTCCGCAACCTGGATTATTCTGAAAAGGATACATTTTTTGCGTCAGATCTCGATTATAGTCTTAAAATGATTGCATTTGATGCACAAACATCAGGGGGGCTTCTTATAAGTGCTCCATCCGGACTTACTGACATGATCATTTCAGAACTTCAGGATAATGGCCTTCAGAATTCAAAAGTGATCGGACGAGTAAAAGAGCCTGAAAAAAAACTGCTATATTTAAATAATTGAAACTAAGTTTCCGGGGTCCAAGGTCTCATTTTCAATCAAAAACGGTTTCGAATGTCAGGTGTTTTTTTGCTTCGAAACACATTTCTATCTGCTCTCTTGTGTTCCGTTCACTTGAAAGGATTGGCAAAGAATCAAGGCCGAAAAACCCGGCTTCAATTGTTTCGGTGTTTTCTGCAAAGCAGTTATCAATCAGCTCGCATTCCACGAAGATTTTGTATATAGAATAGGGATAAGGAAAGCTGTAATTCCTGTCGGCCAGATGAATAGCAATAATCCGCCTTGGTTTTACATACGCTCCTGCCTCTTCAAGACATTCCCTTGCTGCTGATTCCCTGACTGTTGTATTAACATCGGCCCAGCCACCGGGCAGAGACCAGCCTCCATCTGTTTTTTCTCTTACCATAAGGATCTTATTATCTTTGAAAACAGATGCCCTGATATCGACTTTAGGGGTCTGATAACCTGTCTCAGAAGCGAACAGATCCCTTATTTTTTCATGACTTACTCCGGTATATTCATGCATTATCTCAACAGAAATATTTCTGATTTGAATGTACCTGTCAATATCATACTGGCTTTCTCCGTATGTCAAACCGGCTTGTGCTATCGACTGAAGATTTATTGCCCATTCAAGCCATTTGTGGTTCATAACTGAAATGATTAAAGAACTAAATATAGTGAATTCTAACCTTTCCCGGGCAAAAAAGAAATTGAAAAACCCTATGATTTATTTTGGAAGAGAGAAAAGAAATTCTGTACCACCCCCACTTTTATTCCGTACAATTATCTCTCCTTTATGAAGCAATATGGCATTCTTGACAATTGCCAGCCCCAGTCCGGTACCTCCGCTTTTACGGGAACGTCCTGAATCGATGCGGTAGAATCGCTCAAAAACACGTCCGATATGTTCCTTTGGAATGCCTATTCCATCGTCTGAAAAAGAAAAATAATGGAATCTCTTATCTTCATTGTAGACCAGTACCTTGATATTTGTGTTGTTCCCTGCATAATTAATAGCATTCTCTACCAGGTTCTGAAATATAGACAGAATAAGAGACCTGTTGCCCTTAACTGATACATTAGAACCGATATCAGCCTCAACCTTAATATTCCTTGCTTCAATGGCAGATTTGAAATTCTGACAGACCTCCTTCACTATCTTCTTGACCTTGACCTTCTCAGGAGTAAAAGAGGAAGCAGCTTCTTCAATTTTGTTAAGTACCGAGATATCATTAATTAATCCGGTTAACCTTTCGGTTTGAGCCAATGCTTTCTCAAGAAAATACTTCTGCTTCTTGGGATCCATCTCAAGGCCATTTAAAAGAGTTTCGATATATCCCTTGACTGAGGCAACAGGAGTCTTAAGTTCGTGTGAAATGTTTGAAGTCATCTGTTGTTTAATGAGTTTGTTCTTACCTATTTTGGTAACATCGCTCAGGATAACTTCAAAGCTTTTATCGGTAAATATTACACACTGTATACGAAAGAACCTGCCGTCCCTGGTAACCTGGAACTCATGTTTTGGCAGATCAGAAGTATTTATCTCAACATTTGAATACTCCTCAATGAAATCAGAAACAGCTGAAAATTCGGATATCTCGAAAAAATTTGATGAGAAGATCTTCAGATCTCCCGAAATCATATTCATTAAATGAATAAAGTGATCATTATTAAATATTTTGGACTTATCGGGAGAAAAGAATGCGACACCTTCATTCAGAGCGTTCAGATGATTAAAAAGCTTCTCTCTCTCATTAATAAGGTCATTTTTAGTCTTTAAGAGCTTATTATAAATATCCATTATTTCTTCACCGATAATTCCTATTTCATTCTTGGGGAACTTTGAGTTGAAATTGAAAGATTCATTGTTACCCACCTTTAAGGCAAAATCCTTAAGTTTTGTAATTGATTCACTGAACCTGTTAATTATGATTAGTAAAATCAACCAGATTACAATAAATGAAAGGAATATTACCAGAAGAAAGAACTTTTCCGCTTTTAGAAAGTTGATGACGTTAACATCATAAACAACAGCAGCCCTAATATAATATCTGTCGAAATGTCTGGAATAATAATAGTATTGCTGGCCGGTTGTTTCCGAACTTCTTATTGCAGTTCCAAAATCGGCTTTTTGTGAAATTCTTATCTCAGGCCTGTTCAGATGGTTTTCCATATTTCCCCATTCATGTACAAAACTGTCATAAAGAACATCTCCTGAATGATTTAATACTGTTATCCGTAAATTAGACTGAGGAAGCAGTTTTACAAGTGAATCGGTAATCTGGTAATTCCCATTTTCATATATGTAATTTGATTTTATGAAATTATTAACTATAACAGCTATATTGTATAATTCATCATTCAGAGTCTGTATCCTGTAATCCTTTTCTCTCTTATACAGATAGAAAAGAATAAACAGGGTGAAGAGCAGGAAGATTGCTGAATAATAAAGAAAGAGGTTATTCCTGAATGAACTTCTGATTTTCATTCCTTAAGGATTTCATATTTCAAAATAGTATCCGTATCCTGACTTATTCTTCAGATTCTGACCAAAATGACCAAGCTTAGTCCTTAATCTGGTAATATTTACATCAACAGTTCTGTCGGTCACTATAACATCATTACCCCAGACCTTTTTCAGGATTTCTTCCCTTGAAAAAACTTTACCAATGTTTTCGAGGAGCAGTCTCAATATCTCGTACTCTTTTTTTGTAAGTTCTATCTTTTCATCGTTAATTATCAATCTTTTACGGACTGTATCAAGCTCAATTTTCCCATAGCTAATTATTGCCTGGCTTTTTAACTTATCTTTAAAAGATCTCTTTAGTACTGCTTTTACCCGAGCTGTTAATTCGTTAACAGAAAAAGGTTTGGTAATATAATCATCAGCTCCCAGACTGAATCCCGTAAGCAGGTCATTTTCAGTATCTT
>DCVC01000164.1 GCA_002328625.1 Bacteroidales bacterium UBA2198 | reverse complement strand
ATCCCAATGAATTCAGTGAAAAGATATTCAGTTTCCGTAGGATAACACTGGCTCCGCTGGTAGTGCTGGCAGGTTTCATTTTTGAGATATGGGCAATAATGAAAAAGCCCGGAAATTCAGGTAAACAGGTTTGATAATTCCGTTAATATGAATTGGTTTGAAGCAATTATCCTTGGGATTGTCCAGGGATTTACAGAGTTTTTGCCTGTAAGCAGTTCAGGGCATCTTGAGATAGGAAAGTTTTTTTTCGGGATTGATGCTGAAGAGAATTTCTACTTTACAATTGCCGTACATGGTGCTACCGTTGCAAGCACTATTGTAGTCTTCCGGAAAGAGATTCTGCAGCTTCTGAAAGGATCTTTGCAGTTCAGAAAAAATGAGGAAACGGTTTACGTTTTAAAGCTCATCATCTCGATGATACCGGTTGGCATAGCAGGCCTTTTTTTGAAAGACAACGTACAAGGATTATTCAGCGGAAATATGAACTTTGTCGGATCAATGCTGTTAGTTACGGCATTGCTGTTGACATTTGGGCATTTCATCAGGAAAAGGGAGCGAAATATAAGTTATCTCGATGCACTCATTATAGGAATTGCGCAGGCATTGGCAGTTATTCCGGGTATTTCGAGGTCGGGGGCAACAATTTCAACAGGAATGATGCTGGGCAACACAAAAAATGAGCTGGCAAAATTTTCTTTCCTGATGGTACTGGTACCGGTAATAGGAGCCAATATACTTGAAATATTTTCATACGAAATCAATCCGAACGGAACAAAAACAGGAATATTAATAATTGGAACACTTGCGGCATTTATTTCCGGATACATTGCCTGCAAATGGATGATCAGCCTTGTAAGAAAAAGCAAAATGATATGGTTCTCAATTTATTGTGCCATTATGGGAATAATTGTTATTTTGCTTGGATAGGATGTTGAAAGAAAACAATAATATATTTGAGCAAGGACAGGTGCTGCTCTTTGACAAGCCGGTTTACTGGACATCATTTGACCTGGTGAATAAAGTCAGGATAATGCTTAAAAGCACATTCGGTATTAGGAGCCTCAAAGTGGGGCATGCAGGTACGCTTGATCCTCTTGCCAGAGGACTGATGATAATTTGCACAGGCAGGGCCACAAAAAAGATTGAAGAATTCCGCGACCTTGATAAGGAATATCTTGCCACCATACATCTGGGGGAAACCACGCCATCACATGATCTTGAAACAGAGACAGACAAAAAATATCCTACTGCGCATATTACCAGAGGACTTGTGCTGGATAAGCTGGCAACGTTTTCAGGGGAGCAGAAACAAATTCCTCCATTGCATTCTGCCAAGCTTATCAAAGGTAAAAGAGCCTACGAGTTTGCAAGAAGAGGTATTCAGAAAGAACTTGAACCGGTTATCGTTAATTTCAGGGAGGTTGAGCTTATATCTTTTGGAATTCCGGAGATAAAAATCAGAATTCTCTGCAGTAAAGGAACCTATATCCGGTCTTTTGCAAGGGACCTTGGGATGGCACTCGATACAGGAGCATATTTGTCACTCCTCGAAAGAACAGCAATAGGGCATTTCCGGTTGGGGAATGCATATTCTTTAGAAAAATTTCAAAAATATATTGAAGAATTGAAACAAAATGGAAAATTCTACGTATAAAGGAATCCGTAAATTCGAATAATTTTAAAAAAACATGAAACTATCGCAATTCAGGTACACTTTACCACAGGAGCTTATAGCTCTTTACCCTACAGCAAACAGGGATGAATCAAGGCTTCTGGTGGTGAACAGGAGGAACGGAGAACTGCACCACAGAATATTTAAGGATATCACGGAATACTTTAATGAACATGATGTTCTGGTTTTTAATAATACTAAAGTATTTCCGGCCAGGCTATATGGCAATAAGGAAAAAACAGGTGCTGAAATTGAGGTATTCTTATTAAGGGAGCTGAACAGGGAACAACGTTTGTGGGATGTTCTGGTTGATCCCGCAAGAAAAATCAGGATAGGCAATAAATTGTATTTTGGCGAAAACGATGTGCTGGTCGCGGAAGTTATTGATAACACAACATCAAGGGGAAGGACACTAAGATTTTTATTTGACGGCACCTATGAAGAGTTTAAACAAACATTATATGGTCTGGGTGAGACTCCTCTTCCCAAGTTCATAAACAGGCCAGTTGAACCGGAAGACAATGAGAGATATCAAACGATATTTGCCAAGCACGAAGGAGCTGTGGCAGCCCCAACAGCAGGATTGCACTTCAGCAGGGAACTGCTTAAAAAACTTGAGATAATAGGAGTAGACTTTGCTGAGATAACTCTTCATGTTGGACTTGGCAATTTCAGAAGTGTTGACGTGGAAGATCTCACAAAACATAAAGTCGATTCGGAACGGATTAGAATAACAGAAGATGCAGCTGAGATTGTCAACAAGGCCAAGGAAAATAAGCATAAGATCTGTGCTGTCGGCACTACTGTAGTAAGGACTCTTGAGAGCTCGGTATCAACAAGCGGTTATCTCAAACCCTTTGATGGCTGGACTAATAAGTTCATCTTTCCCCCATACGAGTTCAAAGTACCTGATATGATGATAAGCAACTTTCATCTTCCATATTCAACTCTTTTAATGATGGTCGCTGCATTTACCGGGTATGAGCTGCTTTTCGATGCTTACAGGACAGCGGTCAAGGAGAAATACAGGTTCGGTACATACGGCGATGCGATGCTGGTAATTTAGGGAGGAGACGGCAAAAAACGGACGACTCCTGGCGAATATTGTGATTAACAGAAAAGCCGGATTGATGGGAATCATCCGGCTTTTTTGTTGATAAATTTCATTAATAGTTAATTATTTGCCGATAGCCGTTGAATTTATTTAGTGATTTTTGAGATAAACGGAATTAGTTGAAGCTATCATTTTGTGCACTTTACAACTTGAGCAAGTTTAAACAGGTCTAAGTAACAAATCAGATAAAAGTCCGTTTAATAGATTGATAATACGGACACAAGATAGTGAAACAGTATGAAACCGGCTTCTAAAACAAAGGACAAAGCCGTATTGTATTTTTTTTGTTTAACCT
>DCVC01000237.1:4457-16047 GCA_002328625.1 Bacteroidales bacterium UBA2198 | reverse complement strand
ACACCTTACAACATTGAACCCGGAGGACCTGAGAATTTTAATTTCTTCCTGCAGATTTATTCCAGGTACACTGACGAAGAATATATTATGGTCTTTCAGGATGTCAGGGGAAGATACATGAGTGAAGGTGAATTTGAAGATATCCGTCCTTTTATACCAGAAAAAGAAAGCAATAAAAGTATTGATGAGACAACAGACACATGGGATACTGTTGACTGGCTGGTAAACAATGTGAGAAACAACAATGGGAATGTTGGAATTTTTGGCATATCGTATCCCGGGTTTTATTCCACGATGGGTATAATAGATGCGCATCCTGCTGTCAAAGCTGTTTCACCGCAGGCTCCTGTAACAGCATGGTTTATAGGTGATGATTTTCATCATAACGGTGCATTTTTCATGCTTGATTGTTTCAGATTCTATTACAGTTTCGGACAACCCCGGAAGGAACCCACACGACAGGGTAATCCGGGTTTCAGATGGCCGGTCCCCGATAATTATGAATTTTTTATGTCGGCCGGACCTATTAAGAACCTGACTGCGAAATACATGGGAGACAGCGTTAAATTCTGGAATGATGCGTTTTCTCACCCTGATTATGACGATTTCTGGAAAATAAGGGATCCCAGGCCGCACCTGAAGAATGTAACTCCTGCTGTAATGACTGTCGGTGGATGGTTTGATGCTGAAGATCTTTTTGGAGCGCTTAATACATACAAAGCAATTGAGACCCAGAATTCTCCGGATGTAATAAATAATCTTGTGATGGGACCATGGTCACATGGCCAGTGGGCCTTTGGTGAAGGAATAAACCTGGGAAATGTGTATTGGGGTCTTGATGCAAATGAACATTATGTAATCCAGGAACAAAACTTTTTTAACTATTACTTAAAGGGTGAAGGCAGCCCGGAAATGCCTGAAGCAACTATTTTTGTGACAGGTACAAATGAATGGAGAAATTTTGACACCTGGCCGCCAGAAAATGTTACACTGACAAACATTTATTTTCATGCAGGTGAAATTGCTTCTTTTACATCTCCTCTAACTAAAAAGAGTTTTGATGAATACGTTTCAGATCCGATGAATCCGGTTCCATATACAGAGGATGTTCACGACAACAGGACTGAAGAGTACATGACTGATGACCAAAGATTTGCCTCCCGAAGGCCGGATGTAATGGTTTATCAGACTGACATTCTGACCAGGGACATTACTCTTACCGGTCCTCTTACAGCAGATCTTTTTGTTTCAACAACCGGAACTGATGCTGATTATGTGGTCAAATTGATTGACGTTTTTCCACCTGAGGCAAAGGCAGCAGAATCAACCGATGTGAAGGTCCCGCTTGGAGGTTACCAGATGCTCGTTCGCGGTGAGGTATTAAGGGGTAAATACCGTAACAGTTTTGAAGAACCCGAACCATTCAGACCTGGAAAGATTACTGAAGTAAAGTATGAGATCCCCGATGTGGCTCATACTTTCAAAAAAGGACATCGCATCATGATTCAGGTACAGAATTCCTGGTTTCCCCTTGTTGACAGAAATCCTCAGAAATTTGTAAATATTTACAAATGCTCTGAGAGTGATTTTCAAAAAGCAACCCATCGGATATATCATAGTGTAAAATATCCATCCCACTTAAAGGTCAATATCCTTCAATAAGTGAATGAAGTAGCTTAATTTGAACATAAAATTTATTTTCTTTGTTAAAGAAAAGAGAATTATTCATTTTAAAACTATCAACATGGCTAAAAAAGATCTGACCCGAAGGCAGTTTATGGCTACCATAACTGCCGGAGCCGGAAGTGTCCTTTTCGGCAACGTGATTAATGCCATTCCTGCAGATATCAAACCCAGGACATATGATCCCTTTCAAAAGGTTACTCTCGGAAAAACCGGGATCAAGACCACGCTGCTCGGTATGGGTACCGGCTTCAGCGGAGGAAACAGATCTTCGAACATTACGAGAGCTGGAGTTGCTGAAGATGTAATTCGATCTGCCTACGAAAAGGGAATACGGTTTTTCGACTGTGCCGATAGCTACGGGACACATCCGTTTACAGCTGCAGCGCTGAAAGGGATCCCGAGGGATAACTATACCCTGGGGACAAAAATGTGGATACTTCCCGGAGGTATTCCTGAGAAAGAGCGGCCCGATGCTTTCACTGTGACAGATCGTTTCAGGAAAGAACTGAATACTGACTATATCGATCTGGTTCAACTGCATTGCATGATGAATGGTGAATGGACTGATCAGCAAAAAAAGTATATGGATGATCTCGAAACACTAAAAGCCAGAAAGATTATCAGGGCGCATGGTGTTTCCGTTCATTCATTTGATGCCCTTGAAGTTGCGGCGGCATCACCCTGGGTCGATGTTATTCATGTACGTATCAATCCTTTTGGAGAATCGATGGACAAGAGAGAGCCTGAACTGGTTACTCCGGTTATTGAAAAATTCCACAAAAGCGGCAAAGGAGTTATAGGTATGAAGCTTATTGGCAATGGAAGATTTAAAAACGACTCCGAGAAAATTGATACATCATTGAAATTTGTTCTGGGATTAGGTACTGTTGATATGATAATAATCGGATTTGAGCAACCTGAACAGATAGATAATTACATTGCAAGAATCAAGAATGTAATAAAAACCAAAGATTAGAAATGAAATCCGTAAATACATTATTCTTATTGCTCTTCCTGCTTTCATTTAATGCATATTCTCAGGATGATGGCCTGAATACTATCATTAAGCCCGGTTCTGAACCTGAAAAGTTGTCCGGGGAATTCAGCTTCACTGAAGGTCCTGCTGCAGATTCAAAAGGTAACGTTTTTTTTACAGACCAGCCCAACGACAGGATCATGGTCTGGAAGACAAACGGAGAATTGTCGGTGTTTATGCAGCCATCAGGCAGGTCAAACGGTCTTTTTTTTGACAGGAACGGAAATCTGTGGGCTTGTGCTGATGAAAAGAACGAACTCTGGAAGATCAGTGCGGACAAGAATGTTGAAGTAATCCTTGATGGGTTCAACGGCAAGNNNTATTATCTCAGCCCCGATCATAAAACTTTGAAAAAGGTAGCTGAAGATCTTGTGCAGCCAAATGGCATAATAGGTACTCCGGATGGTAAGATTCTTTATGTGGCAGATATCGGTGACAAGAAAACATGGTCATACTCAATAAATGCAGATGGTACACTGGGAAATAAAAGTCTGTTCTGTGAGATGGGATCTGATGGCATGACTATTGACAGAAAAGGCAATATTTATCTGACTGGCAAAGGTGTTACCGTTTTCGACAAGACAGGGAAACGGCTTGGGAATATTGCAGTTCCCGAAAACTGGACTGCAAATGTGTGTTTTGGCGGCAAGGACAGAAAAAGTCTTTTCATCACCGCCAGCAAAGGCTTATACAAAATCAGGACCATAGTGAAAGGTGTTTATTAAGTTTTGGATTCTGAGTATCTGTAAAAATATATTTCTTATTCTCTTTCCTGAAAAAAATATCTATTATTGTAACCTGATTTAAAATTCCGGGGTAATTTGATATTTTTTAGTTAATTTTTTAAAAACAGGCTACTATGGAAGGCACACGCAGAGAAGATGTAAGACCAGGTATTGACGTAATGGTTGAGTTGACGGAAGACAAACGCACAGGTCGCCTGACCGGAGGAAAAGTGAAAGAGGTACTTACAACCGCTCCTGTTCATCCGCATGGAATTAAGGTCAAGCTTGAAAATGGTCAGATAGGAAGGATTAAGCAGATTATCGGAACTAATTGATTCTTTGGTTATTCTTGTATCAGGTTTTTTCAAACTCAAATCCGCAAACAATGAAGTATGAGGATTTTCTGGTTCCTGTTTTAGGCAAGGGAGGAGTTGTATCTCCTCTGAAAAATACACAGCGGGATGACAGTCCCGTTTATAAATTTGTAGATGATAATGACAGGATCCTTTATGATGTTTCTGTCGAGAACTTCAACAGATGCAAAGAGACCGGAGAGATACCTGTTTCATTTGAGAAAGCGGGTCCGAAAGAAAACATCTATTTTGAACCTGCAAAAACAAAAGTTGGTATTGTGACCTGCGGGGGTTTATGCCCGGGAGTGAATAATGTCATTCGCAGTCTTGTAAATCAGCTTTCTTACAGGTACGGAATCAATAGAGTTCTTGGGATTAAGTATGGTTATGAAGGCTTAATATCAAAGTTTAATCATCCTGTTATTGAACTTACTGCCCCGATGGTCAGCAATATACATTTATCAGGAGGCACCTTTCTGGGAACTTCAAGGGGAAATCAGGATGTGGAGAAGATGGTCGATACTCTTGAAATTCTTAATATAAATATTCTTTTCTGTATCGGTGGAGATGGGACTCTCAGAGGGGCCCATGCTATTCATCAGGAAATTGAAAAGAGAAAGTTAAGGATAGCTGTAGCAGGCATTCCTAAAACAATAGATAATGATATAGATCTTATTCAGAAATCATTTGGCTTTGAAACTGCATTTTCCATAGCCAACGACATCATCAGGAACGCTCATAATGAAGCATCCGGAGCAAATAACGGGATAGCATTAGTAAAACTTATGGGCCGTGATTCAGGTTTCATTGCAGCAAGCGCTGCCCTTGCAATTCAGGAGGTGAATTTTGTTCTCGTTCCTGAAATTTCATTTGATCTGTATGGTCCGCGTGGTTTCCTCAAAATACTCAGAAGGCGTTTGGAAGAGAGGCATCATGCTGTTATTGTCGTTGCTGAGGGAGCAGGACAGGATCTTTTTGATAATGCAGAGCAGGAAAAAGACGCTTCAGGAAATATTAAGCATAAAGATATCGGAGTCTACCTGAAGGCAAAGATCAAGGAAGAATTCAGTGCCAAAGGAATACCACACTCAATTAAATATATTGATCCCAGCTATATAATCAGGAGCGCGCCGGCAAACGCAAATGACAGCAAATTCTGCAACCTGCTTGCCCAAAATGCTGTGCATGCAGTTTTATCCGGTAAAACCGATTTTGTCGTAGGCTACTGGAACAATGAATTTACCCTTATCCCTATCCCGATGGCAGTTGCAAAGAGGAAAAGAATCGATATCGAGGGTGAACTTTGGTGGAATGTCCTTGAAGCTACCGGACAACCCATCAGTATGAAAAATCACTGATATGATAAAGGACATTATATTCGATCTCGGGAATGTACTTATAAGCTTTGTTCCCTCGGAGTACCTGAAGAAAAAAAATTATCCCGAGAATATAAGAAACACTATCATGTCTGACATTTTCGGGAGCCCGGAATGGAAATTACTTGATAACGGTGATATGACAATTCCGGAAGCCATTAATCAGATATCCCTTAAATCTTCCCTTAAAAGGGAGGAAATAGCCCTTGTATTCAATTTTCGTACTGATATAATGTTTCCCCTTGATAACAATGTCAGACTCCTTCCTGAGCTAAAAAAACAAGGTTTTAAGCTATATTATCTTTCTAACTTTCCGCTGGACATTTTTGAAGAGATTAAAAACGGATATTATTTCTTTAAATATTTTGATGGAGGAATTATATCTTCTGAAGTTAAACTATCCAAACCCGATGTCAGGATTTTCAGGTTTCTCCTTAATAAGTATTCGCTTAAGTCCGATGAATGTCTTTACATTGATGACATCGAAACAAATGTGAGATCTGCTGAATCGGCAGGGATGAAAGGTCTTATTACATACGGGGCACCGGATATATCAGTGAGTCTTTCCAAAGTATTGGCTGCGGGGAAATGAACATTATGTCCCACCTTGAGGGAAATTGATGATGGCAACAAAAATTTATCATGGTAACATTAGAAAATTCATCGGTCTTCCCCCGGGTAAAATCAAATAATCAATTCTCAGTGACTTAACAGGACAGATAAACGTCGATATATATTTGTATATAAATTACTTAATATAGAATATATCAATTGTTGTTCCAGGTGTACTGCAGGGCTATTTTTTAAAGAATCGGATTAGAATTGAAGCTTTGCTTCTGCCGATAAGTTTTTCGAGTTCATTCCGGCCAGTCTTTTTAATTTCTTCAGGACTATCATAACTCCTGAACAGAATCTCTTTTGTTTTTGGTCCGATCCCTTTTATGTGATCCAATTCTGATTTTATCATTCCTGATGACCGTTTATTACGATGAAAATTTATCCCAAAACGGTGTGCTTCATTTCTTAATTGCTGAATAAGCTTCAGACTGTATGAGTTCTTATCAAGGTATATAGGAACAGAGTCTCCGGGGAAAAATATTTCTTCAAGTTTTTTTGCAATACCTATTACAGTCAGCTTATCCCTCAAACCAAGTTTATCAATACTTTTCATTGCTGATGAAAGCTGCCCTTTGCCACCATCTATTACTATCAGCTGAGGCAGAGTTTTCTGTTCATCCTGCATTCTTTTATACCTCCTGTATATTACCTCTTCCATAGTTAAATAATCGTCCGGTCCTTTAACTGTCCTGATATTAAAATGCCGGTACTCTTTTTTATTTGGTCTTGCATTTCTGAACACAACGCAGGCTGCAACCGGATCCGATCCCATAATGTTGGAGTTATCAAAGCATTCTATATGTAGCGGTACTTCCGGCATATGAAGATCTTCTTTCAGCCTTTCAAGATTTTTAAAAGTGCGGTCCTTGGGTTTCTGTTCTTCCCTTTTTTTCTTTTGTTCCAGTTTGTAATAAACGGCATTTCTTTCGGCTAGTTCCAGAAGTTTAAATTTATCTCCTTTCAGAGGTACCGTGTATTTTATTTCTTTGAACAGAATATCCGGTTTGAATGGTACTATTATCTCAGGAGAATCACTTGATAGCCTTTGTCTTATTTCAGTGATTGCGAATCCAAGCAGAGATCTTTTTTCTTCATCAATCCTGCTTTTAAGATCAATCGTAAATGCCTGAATTACAGCACCATTATTAACTTTCAGATAGTTAATGTATGTGTTTTCCGAATCCTGCGACATTCCAAAAATGTCAACATTACTTATTGTTGAGCTTACTATTGTCGATTTACTCCTGAACTTTGAAAGAATTTCTATTTTATTCTTTATGATCTGGGCTTCTTCGTACCGAAGTTCTTCCGAGCATTTGATCATTAGACTCTTAAGGTGATCCATGACTGCAGAAATGTTACCTCGCAGAATATTTTTTATCTGCTGAACAGACTCGTCATACTCGTTTTCATCCTGGAATCCTGCACATGGACCCTTACAATTACCTAAATGATATTCAAGACAAACCCTGAATTTACCTGCAGAAATATTTTCCTTTTTCAGGTTGAGAGTACAGGTTCTCAGTTTATAAAGTGTTCTTATAAGATCGATAATTGTTTTAACCATAAGACCCGAGGTATAAGGTCCGAAATAAACTGATCCGTCCCTGATAGTATTCCTTGTGCTGAATACTCTCGGATAATGCTCTTTTTTAATACAAATCCATGGATATGTTTTATCGTCTTTAAGAAGTATGTTGTATCTGGGCTGATGTTTTTTAATAAGGTTGTTCTCAAGTAAAAGTGCATCTGATTCGTTATCCACGACAACATGTCTTATTTCAGCTGCCCGGTTAAGCATGACTGTGGTCTTTCCCGACTGGTTCTTTGAAAAATATGATGTAACTCTTTTCCTGAGGTTTTTTGCTTTACCAACATAAATAATATTACCATACGCATCTGTGAACTGGTAGACGCCAGGTTTTCCCGGGAGAAGTGGCAATATTTTTTCCGGATCTATTGGCATAACGGTATTTGAATCGGAGCAAAGATACTAATTGAAAATGTATTTCACTTGTGGTTGCAGGGCGCATACATGAATAGCTTCTCACGACTTTGCCTGGATCGCAATGTCTTATAAATTGTTTTCCTGCTTCAGGATATAAACATATCAACAAGACAGAACCTTCTTCCGTCAAACAATCCCTGGTCACTTAGCTTCAATTCAGGAATGACAAGTAATGCCATAAAGGATAATGTCATAAATGGTGCTGACATACGGCACCCCATCGATTTCACTTTATGTGACAGCTCCTGATAATTCTCAGCAACTCTATTCACAGGCTGATCTGACATAATTCCTGCAACAGGCAGCGGCAAAGAACTCATATTTTCTCCGTCCGTAACTGAAAGGCCCCCCTTCAATTTGATAATTTCATTTATTGCGTTTACTATATCTATATCATTTGTTCCAATGGATATAATATTGTGGCTGTCATGAGCTACTGAACCAGCGAAAGCTCCTTTTCTCAGGCCGAATCCCTTTATAAAACCAGCTGACGGCGGAGAGTCTCTGTAACGGTCCTTGACTACGATTTTCAGTATATCATTCCTGATATCAGGTTTAATGTTTTTCCCGGGTGGGCAATTCACAGTAATTTCTTTTGTCAGCAGTTCCCCGTCGAATGCTTCAATAACCCGCATTTTATTACCTGCCCGTTTTATCCTGATATCCTCTTCTGAAACAGGCGAGCAATTAAAATTATTAATTGCCTCATTGTTCTTGTAATTGAACAGAACTTTCCCCCTGTCAAAGACTTTTCTTCCCTCTATCCATGTTTCCAGGACGGTCATTTCCGCCGGATCATTAACAATTATAAAATCGGCCGGTTGTCCGGGTATAAGAAGTCCTGATTTAAGATCATAATGTTTCGCGGGATTAACTGTACAACATCGTAATACATCGAACAGATCATAACCGTCTGCAATAATTCTGGCAACAAGTTTATTTATATGCCTTTCCGCAAGCATTTCCGGGTGCAGATCGTCGCTGCAGAGCATAACCATATCCGGGTGAATCCTTATCAGATCTTTTAGTTCATTCAGATTTCTAGCAGCACTGCCTTCACGGATCAGAATCTTCATTCCCAGAGATATTTTTTCCAGGGCCTCTTCCATAGTACTGCATTCATGATCAGTCGATATTCCCGCTGCCACATATTTTTTAAGATCATTACCTGATAATCCCGGTGCATGGCCGTCGACAGGTTTTCCGTGGCTTTTGGCAATTTTTATTTTATAGTGTATCTCAGGATCATCATAAACAACTCCCGGAAAATTCATCACCTCCGCCAGATATTTAATCTGCGGCATTTCCATCAATTTTTCGATGTCATTATGATCGATTACAGCTCCTGACGATTCGAATGATGTTGCCGGAACGCATGAAGGTGCCCCGAACCAGAATTTCAAAGGAACTTTTTGTGCGTCACTAATCATGAATTTAACTCCGTCTATTCCCAGTACATTGGCAATTTCGTGCGGATCAGAAACAACACTTGTCGTTCCACGTGAAACAGCAGCTGCAGCAAATGCACCTGGTGTACACATCGAGCTTTCAATGTGTATATGTGCGTCTATCAATCCTGGAAGTATATAATGCCCCTGCGCTTTATTAACTTGATCAATTCGATCAATCAGTTCACCTTTTATATTGATCTGCGCAGGATAAATTTTCCTGTTGTGAATGTCTATTAACTGTCCTGCTATTATCATAGTATGTTCCATTTTTAGCATTTCCCTTGCTGAAATGGCTAGCTCCGTTCCCCCCGTAAGGCTAAACATCGCACTGTCAATGCTTTTAAAATATTTTATTATAATTATTGAAAATATGTTCCACGTGGAACAATTTATCTTCCGAGATACATGAGCAGTATATTTACGTCAGAAGGAGAAACGCCGCTGATTCTGCCTGCCTGCCCTATTGTTGATGGTTTTATCCTGTTAAGCTTTTGCCGTCCTTCTGTTGAAATAGAAACCAATTCGTCATAATTTAAATCAGAAGGTATCTTTAACTCGCCCAGCCTTTTTATCTTGTCAGCTACAATTTTTTCCCTTTGTATGTATCCTTCGTATTTTATCTTAATTTCTGCCGATTCAGCGATTTCATCAAATCTCTCCGAATTAAATGCTTCAATTTTCTCTGATCCACTTATCATCATCAACAGTTCTTTCATATTTACCTGTGGCCTGACAGCTATTGCAACAGCTTTAACTTTCTGAACAATTGTACTTGTTTCAACTTTCTGTAAAAATCTATTAATCACTTCCGGACTTAAACTTTTTGTTCCAAGGAAACGTATTATCTCTTCGACCATTCTCTCCTTTTGTTCTAATTTTTTAAGTCGCTCCTTACTGGCAATCCCCAACTCATATCCTATTCTTGTCAATCTTTCATCTGCATTATCCTGCCTTAACAAAATTCTGTACTCCGCCCTTGATGTAAACATTCTATATGGCTCATCAACTCCTTTTGTCACCAGATCATCAATCAGGACACCAATATATGATTCCTCCCTTCCCATAATAAATGGCTTTTCTTTTCTTATTCCCAGTACAGCATTTATTCCCGCAGCCAATCCCTGTGCAGCCGCCTCCTCATACCCTGTTGTCCCATTTATCTGACCTGCAAAATACAGGTTTCTGATTTTCTTTGTTTCAAGTGTATGCTTTAATTGTGTCGGTTGAAAAAAATCATACTCGATTGCATACCCAGGTCTGAATATCTCTACATTCTCCAACCCCTTAACTTTTCGCAATGCTTTTAACTGTACTTCCAACGGCAAGCTGCTTGCGAAACCATTAATATAGTATTCTACTGTTTCAAGTCCTTCCGGTTCTATAAATAACTGGTGCGCTTCCTTTTCCTTAAAGGTAACAATTTTGTCTTCAATGCTTGGACAGTATCTCGGACCACGTCCTTTAATTACTCCTGTAAACAAAGGACTATATTTTAGACCTTTTTTAATCTCTTCATGAACCTTTGAATTAGTAGCCGTTACAAAACAACTTTTTTGTTCCTTTATATAAGTCTCATTACTCATATATGAAAAAGTTCTTTTCTCGCTATCGCCTCTTTGCTCCTTCATCCTGGAAAAATCAATTGACCTTCCATCAATCCTTGCACTTGTTCCTGTTTTCATCCTTTCAACAAGAAATCCCATTTCTGACAGCTGATCACTTAATCCTGTTGAAGACTGATCACCTGAACGCCCTCCTTTCATTCTTCTGAAACCAACATGCATCAGTCCATTTAAAAAAGTACCATTTGTAAGTATTATTGATTTAGCATAGAATTTCGTCCCAAAAACTGTCTCAATTCCTTTTGCCACATCTCCATCAATAATTAGTTTTTGAGCTTGTTCCTGCCATATATGAAGATTGCTTGTTCCTTCAAGTATTTTCCTCCATTCAATTGTAAACCTTTGCCTGTCGCACTGTGCACGTGGACTCCACATTGCCGGACCTTTTGACCTGTTGAGCATTCTGAACTGAATTGAGCTTCTGTCAGTAACAATACCGCTTATACCTCCCAATGCATCAATCTCTCTCAATATCTGACCTTTTGCAATTCCTCCCATAGCAGGGTTACATGACATCTGTGCGATCTTTGTCATATCCATTGTAATCAATAATGTTTTTGCACCCATCCTTGCTGCAGCATGAGCTGCCTCACAACCTGCGTGTCCACCACCTATTACTATGACCTCGTATCTGAAATACATTTATTTCTCTCCAAAATAACTTTTTAACAGATCATTTTCCTTCCTGCTCATCTGATCTTTTTTCTCAATTATG
>DCVC01000237.1:0-4358 GCA_002328625.1 Bacteroidales bacterium UBA2198 | reverse complement strand
TTTTCATTCCTTATGACCTTTTCTATGAATTTTTTGGTTCTGGCTGATTCTTTGATCCTGAATTTTACTTCGTCATAATAAAATTTTATTTTCAAGCATCTACCTCTTTAAATGTCATTGTAACACTATTTCCTTTCTTGTTGAATTTTATTTTGTCTGAAAGCTTTGTCATCAAAAAGACACCTCTGCCGCTTATTTCTTCTATATTTTCCGGCATAGTCGGATCAGGAATTGAATCAGGATTAAATCCCTCTCCTTCATCCGTTATCTTCACTTTTATCTGATTCTTTTCAATCGTAATTTCTATTTCAACGATTTTTTCAGGATCCCCATTGTTCCCATGTGCAATCGCGTTATTTACTGCTTCTAGTGTCGCTACTAATATCTTCCCATAGTTATCTTCCTTTATTCCCAGCTTATTGGTAATATCATCAACGGCATTTTCCACTACCCGTAAATTTGCCATTTTTGATTCAATTCTCAGTTTCTTAAGTATTCTCGACATTAGCAAAAAAAGAATTCATAATTATCTCACTTTCTTCACGACGCAATTTCTAATTTTTTTTTGAAATCCACAATTCCGGATCAAGTTTTGTCTTCTCATCAAAGATCATGAACTTCAGAATAGCCTTATTACCATCATCCTTATCATAGAACACATTTCCTATTGCCTGTTTTGTATCAACTCTTTGCCCCTGCTTTACTCTAACATTGACAACATTTTGGTATACACTGTAATATCTTCCATGACGAATTATTACTGCAACATTTGCCCCGGGTATTAATACTACTTTTGCCACCTCTCCGGTAAATATAGCGTTTACAACTGTTTCTCCATAACTTGTGATCTCTATTCCCGGATTATTTTCTGTAACATATTTTAATACAGGATGACTTTGCAAGCCGAACTGGCTTGTTATTACTCCCGATTCTACAGGCCACGGCAGTCCTCCCTTATTACCTGCAAAATTATCACTTATAAGCCGTTCCTCCGGAGTCATTTCCGCTTTTACTTCTTTTTTTCTTTCTTCCTCAATAATCCTTGCAATTTCATTTTCAATTCTTCGTGCTATCCTTTTTCTTTCCTCCAGCTCCTTCTGCAGTTGTTTTTCTTTAGAACTTAATGATTTAACAATGTTCTGTTTTCTGCTTTGTTCCTGCTGCAATAAATTTCTTTGCTGTTCCTCTCTGACTTTAAGCTCTGACACTCTTTCTAAATCACTTAACAACCTGCTTTTCGAAACTTCAATCTGACTTTTCAATTCATTGATGATCTCAGCTTCTCTTCTTCTGAACTTTGCAATCTGCTGTAGATATTTAATTCTTTTATATCCCTGATTAAAATCTCCTGCTGACAATATATATCCAAGTTCATTACTTCCTTTTCTCAATTTATATGAATTCACAACTGACTTTGCATAATCATCCTTGAGTATTTTCAGGTCGCTTTCCATCATTGCAATTGCTATGGTATTAAGATCTATTCTATTCATTAACAATGATATCTCTTCAATCATACTTCGAATGACCCTTTCTCTTAAATTCAATTTGTTTCCGACAATTTTTAATTCAGATAAGCTCTCTGTTTTTTCCTTTGCCGTATTTTTCAGAAGTTTGTCGACATATTCAATTTCCTCAAGAGTTCTTCGCCTCTGATCTTCCAATTCTGCTTTCGTCTGAGCAAACATTGAAGAACAAACTATCCCAAGAATTAGATATGTAAGCAAAACTCTTTTCATCTTATTCTTCTAATCTCGTATCTGTTCCCCGGAATAAATTCTACCTTTCCAGTCCAGTCAACATTCATTTTTTTCACATCAAAAATTATCGTCAATTTTATCTTATCATCGGGCATGTCCAATTCTATTTTTGTAGGAATTATTATTTTATCCGCTCTTCTGTAATTTGCATATCTGATTGATATATTTTGTATCTTCTTTTCACTTTGTACAACTGCTGAAAAAGTTTTGTTCCTTTTACAGTCGATATAGTATTTTACTGTTCCGTTTTTTATGTTATATTCCGTCTCGTAAAATCCTTCACTACATTTGGCAATTGCCTCATCAGCAATATAATGACTGATAAAATCACCTAATAGCAAAAAGAAAATCTGAATATTAAATCCTACTTTCTTCTCCAGATCATTCTGATTTCCAAACATTACAATTTTGTTTATTCTGTCATTCACCAGAATTGTATCAGATGTAACATAAATTCTTGCCACTTCCAATCCAATCAGGCTTCTTAAAGTTAAAAGCAATGTATCAGGTTTCCTGTATTTCAGACTTCCTGAAATTTTGTATTTAAAATCCTTCTCTGTTATTTCAAAATCTGCTTTTTGGAGGTAAAAATCATAATTCGAAATATTATTGCTTCGAACCAGCTCAATGAGGTCTTTAACATAGGCTTCTTCAGTTCTATATCTCTCCTTTACTGTTTGTCTTTTTGCAACCGAGCATCCAGCTATAATGCTTATTATCAGCACAATTACTATCGTCTTCCTTTGCAATTCTCTATTTCTTTAATAAGTTCACTCTTTGTATTGTCAATCTCAACTGCTATTTCCCAATATTTTGAAGCCTCCACACAGTTCTTTCTTTTTCTAAGTATATAACCATAATGCTCATAATACTCGGCATCAAGATTATTCTCTGATTGCATAATCTTTTTCATGATCCTTTCAGCCCTTCCTGTTTTTCCTCTCTTATAAAGCACCCATGCGTATGTATCCAGAAATGTATTATTATTTTCTTCTTTTGAAATTACCTTTTTTGCCATATATTCAGCATCTTTAAGCCTCATATTCTGTTCTGCCAGGTAATAGGCATAATTATTTAAAACAGTAAGATCATCTTCATCTATTTTTAATGCTTCTTCAAAAATCTCGAATGCTTTTGGCAAATCTCTTTTCCGATAATACGTATCTGATTTCATAGCAAGGACCTGCAATTTCAGTTCTTTATTGTCACCTGCCAGAATGCCGGCTTTTCTGAGCTCTTCAAGTGCAATTTCATATCTTGCATTTTCTATTGCTCCCTGTGCGTATAAGATTTTTGCCAGGTATGATCTGTTGAATCTGGTTGAACACTCCTCGCCTTTCTCCATGAGTTTTCGAAAGTCTTTTAATTCATAATATAGCAGCAGTAATTTTTCCCATGCAAAATAGTTATCCGGCCTTTCTTTAATTATTTCTTCTAGCCTTTCCGATGCTTTGCTTAGCTTCTTTGCCCTCTGCATCAGTTCGGGCCGCAATAAAACGATAACATCATCATTCCTGTAATTTCCTTCTAAAACCATAAGCGCCAGTTCCATCTCTCCTTCATAAGATTTAATTATATCAGGATTTTCAATCAACTCTGCAAATAATTCTACTTTTTCTTCCTTCAGAATTTTGTCATTTACCGAGACACTATTCAGCAATAATAGCAAGTCATTATATTCTTTTTGCGATATAAGAAATTCACATAAAGCAAGTTGTGTTTGTGGATTATCCGGATTTCGTCCCATAAGCTTTGTGTAAACCTCCAGTGCTTTTTTATTTTCTCCCATATTTTTGTAAATCTCTGCCAGTAATCCGTTATACAAAATCTCTTCAGGATTTTCATCAAGCAGTTCATATGTTTTTTTCAGAGCTTCATCATATTTTCTTTCCGCCATCAGGCTCTTTATTAAACCAAGAGTTGAGCTTTCATTAACACCATATTTATCATCAATTGAACCAAATATTATTCTTGCCTTATCGTACTCCCCATTTTCAGAATACAGATTTCCAAGATTTAATTTTAAATTTTCCTTTTCAGGATAGATCTTTACCGCTTTCTCATAGTAAATTATGGCACTATCAAGTTTTCGCTCCTCATAATATATTCCTGCAAGAGTCAGTATGTACCAAATGTTTTGTGGTTCAAGCTCATATGCTTTCGACGCAAATCTTTTTCCCATTTTTAAATCCCTGTTAGATAACACAATCTGAGCCATCTGGTAATATGCTGCATCACTTGTAGGGTTTATTTTCAGGCATTGTTCCAGATACTTAAGTGCTTCTCCGGAGTTTCCCATAATCTTTTGTTTAATCGCTTCCACATAAACATAGTTAAATGCAGATTCATCAAATGTTTTACTCACCCTTCCCGGGATTAATCCCGGTACTACTCCTTTATTGCATGAAATCAGCCATATTGTTATAGCTGTGAATGCCATTAACTTTTTGATTATTTTTTTCATCTTTACTCTTTTCCGGTATGGCCAAAACCACCAGAACCTCTAATTGTTTCCTTTAAATTATCAACATTTAACCATTCAGCTCTTTCGTGCCTTGCTATTATCATCTAACATATCCTTTCTCCATCTTTTATTAT
>DCVC01000214.1 GCA_002328625.1 Bacteroidales bacterium UBA2198 | reverse complement strand
GGAACTCTTTTTCCGTTAATCTCCGGCCATTTATCAACTTTTACCTGCTCAGGGGTTGTAAAATCCCATCCTCCGTCAACATCACGCAGATCAAGGCGGTCATCTACAATTATTCCGGGTTGAAGAGACCGTGCCAGCTTTAAAAGATTTTCGGAATCCCAGTCAGCCCTTCCTTTTCCGTTTTTGCCGGGAAATGAGAAATCAAACCAGATAATACTGATTTCACCATACCTGGTCAGTAATTCCCTTACCTGGTTTTTCATGTATTCCTGGTATCTCTTCATATCCTTACCCTTATTAAGTATTGAATACATGCTGTCAGCTTCCTGCCTCTGGGGATGCCGGCTGTCAATAGTATAATCAGGGTGATGCCAGTCGATGAGGGAATAATAAAACCCAACCTTCAGCCCTTCAGCCCTGAAGGCTTCAACATACTCTTTTATAAGATCTTTGCCGATCGGAGTATTTGTCGATTTATAATCGGTGAATTTTGAATCCCATAAACAGAAACCCTCGTGGTGCTTTGCCGTCAGAACCACATATTTCATTCCTGCTTCCTTAGCCATCCTTGCCCAATCCTTTGCATCGTAGAGATCAGGATTGAAATGGTCAAAATATTTCTGATAATCTTCATCTGTCATACGCTCCCTGTTTTTAACCCATTCGTGTCGGGCAGGTAAGGCGTATAATCCCCAGTGAATAAACATACCGAATCGCGCATCGGTCCACCATTTCATTCTTTGAGCTTTCTGAGCCTCGGTTTCTTTAGGCAACTGAGCCGGTACTGACTGTGAAATTATTAACAATGCTCCCAGCAAAACGACAGAAAAAAGGATTTTGTGCTTCATAGTTTAAGTTATTTATCTCTCCTTGTTTAAAACATTTCTATAATAATACAACAAAATAAACCCAATAAACATCCCTAATTTAAGCTTTTAATTATGTTTTCAACACTGTTTTTCATTCTTTCATAATGTGAACCTTCCCAATAGATCCTTTTGCAACCGGAACACTCCCTGAATTCTTCGTAATACTCTATTGTTTTAGGCTGTAATCTTTTGATTATTTCCTTTTTTGATACTTCCTGCAGTAACCCGTTACATTCCATACAACGGGTGAAAAGTTTTATCTGTTTTTCAAGATCAAACCTGATGAGTATTTCTTTTAACTGTTCTGTGGGTTTTTGTGACCGCACCCAGTAACCATGAGTCACCTTTTTATTTTTAAGCAACTCAATGTCTCTTGTCAGGATCACCATTTTTTCATTTACCGAATGATTTATAATCTCTTTATTCGTTGCATTACGCAGGTAATGAACATTGAATCCGCAAAGCCTCAGGAATCTTGTAAGTTTCCCCAGATGAACATCGGCAATGAACTTTAATTCTCGCAGAGGTTTTGCCCTTAAACGTGTAACAGGAGTGATATCAAAGCTTTCAAATACCGGAAATACTGATATTCTGTCTTCATCCTTAAGTTTATAGGAAAAATTTACTGAACGACTGTTCACAAGGATCAGGTCAACTTCGACATGCGGTACCCCATGAGATTCTATTGCATCTTTAATGGATGGTCGTCCGTTGAATGAATAGGGAAAAGATTTATTTCTCATGGTCAGGGGAAGAAAATCATTCAACTCCTCATAATATCTGAACCAGGCTACAGCTTTTCCCATCCTTCAAAATCGTGTGAGCCGGTAATTGATAATCTCGATCAGATTTTCTGTTGTCAGATTAACAGGGTTGTTCTTATTATCTGTAGTCTTGCAGATAAGTTTAATATCCTCTTCTTTAAAATCAAATTGTCTTAGCCCTGGCAACTGCAATTTGTTGGTCAATTCATGAAGATGACTGATAAAACCATCTATATAATAATCATCTCCCCTGCCCTCTTCGTCAATGAACAATCTGCCCAGGATGGCATATTTTTTCAGACCTCTTCCGTAATTTCCTGTCTTCCTCAGCTCCCTCACAATAACCTCATTGGTTTTAGCCATCAGCGTCCCGCAAACCACACCATGAGGGATATCGTACATACCGCCTATAGAAGCCGCAAAACCATGTACCACTCCCAGCCCTGCATTGGCAAGGCATATCCCTGAAGTAAGGGCGGCAAACGACATCCCTGCCCTGGCTTCAATATCCTGTCCGTTATTATAACTTTTTAACAGAGATGATTTTATGGCTTTCAGCCCCTCAAATGCAAGTGCATCGGAGTATGGGTTTGACTTAGTTGAAAGGTAAGCTTCCATAAGCTGGGTGTAACAATCCATCCCGCTTGCTGCAGTTATCTCTTCGGGACAGCCGAGTGTTAATTCAGGGTCCACTACAGCTATGTCGGGAACGAAATTATCATGCCGCAGTGACCTTTTAAATCCATTCGGGCCAATACGGGATATTACAGCGTTTTTAGTCGCTTCGCTTCCGGTACCGGAAGTAGTAGGAACAGCAATAAATGGAAGCTTTGTGCCCGGATGCTCAAGGATACCGACCCCTTCAAGAAAATCTTCCACTGATTCTTGTTTATACATCATCGCAGAAATAGCTTTTCCTGCATCAAGGACACTGCCTCCTCCGATACCAACGACAAGATCAACCTTCTCTGCATTGAGACGGGCAACTTCCCTGTCTATCATTTCCGGTGAAGGCTCTGCCGGAATTATCACATGGTACCAGCTGACACCCTTTTCTTTCAAAGAGCCTGTAAACATTTCATATGCCGGTGATTGGATAAATGACTGCCTGCCGGTCACCAATAACAGGTTTGTACCATATGTTTTTATTATTCCGGTTATCTCATTAATTTTTCCGGCCCCGAAAATGATCATGGGAATCCTGGCAAACTGAAATGGCGCTACCATTTTGCTTTATCGCTTGGTTCCAGAATAGTGTATTTAATACCCTGTCTGGGTTCAGCCATCATATCTTTCACATCATCGCGCCACTTAAGATAATGCAAGGTACTCTTATGAGCGGCTGCAGCTTCCTCCGATTCATAAGCCTCATAGATCATGAAGCGGCAGGGATCATCAGCCTGCCTGACAAAATCAAACCGAAGATTACCAGGTTCTTTAACCGATTCCTTATGATTGGTAATTGTCGCATTAATGAAGTCATCTGCTGCATCAGGCCTGACATGAACGTGAACACAGGTTACTATCATAGTTCGTAATTATATAGGTAAACTTAAAAGATACAAAATTTCACTCAGTTTTCAAAATTTAAAAACAAGTAAATGCAACATTTTTTCACTTAATAAATTCTATAATAAAATAACACCCGCCAGGCTGTTTGTTCATCTGTTCTTCATTTTAATTATCTAATTTTGCCATCAGTAAGAAATTATATGGCACAATTTTGGCATGAAAGACATAAAATCTTAACCAGGAGAGCATAATAGTTGATCATGAAAACATTGACTAAAATATTGATTTTTTTAATTATTGTAACTTTTACCTGTTACAAGAGTCTGGGTCAGAATGCAGCACAACAGGATTCCGTGAAGGCAAAGGTAAGTAGAACGGAAGCAGCGATAAACAAGAATGAACAAATGGCTCAGGGCAGTAATAACAGCCAGGCAGCTGATGCAGGTAGAAATAATGCATCCCGTATTGTAAAACAGGTAAAAGGAGCACGACCCGACATGAGCAAAGCCAGGGGAGCACGCCCTCCTTCCATAACAAGACCTTCGGGATCAGGAATTCCTAAAGGGATCGGAAAACCTGGTGGTGTAGGTAAAAGAGGGGGAAGATAATTGTCTAAATTACCTGATCATTTAATGAAACGGATACTTAAATACAACTGCTTCATAATCTTTGCATTACTCTTTTTACTGTTTCCGGCAGGTTCAGTATCTCAGACAGATGGTTTGAGCACCTTAACGAAATCTGACTCATTGAAATCAGGTTCATCCGGGACGAATCACTCACTGATAACCGGTGCCGGTTATGGCAGTAACCTGATCTACCTGGGATCAACTATATCGCAAAATCAGCCTTACGGATATGTGTCATTAACCTATGGTCTTAAAAATAAGCTATTTGCATCTGTTTCTGCGATTCATCTTAAAAATCTGAATCCCTTCCTGGCTTTTTATACAGGGTCAGTAAATTACAGCCACGCCTTTAATTCCTGGTTTGATATTTCTGCAGGTATTTACAGGTACCAGGTTGTTCCATCACTTACCGATACTTTATTCAGCAGTTTTACATATGCTGATATAGCTTTTGGAATAGACTGGAAGTTGATATATACAAGGCTGTCGGGCGGAGGGGTGTTTTCAGATGACAACATGGCTTATTTTCAAATAAAAAATTCAAGATACTTCCAGATCCCCTCCTTATTCAAAGGTAAAGCTGATATATCATTTGATCCCTATTTAAATCTGTTATTCGGAACCATTATTGAGGCAGAAACAAGCCCGGGAAAGACTATAACAATCACTGCTCCATTCCGCAGATGGAGGCTGGAAGGCATTGGTACCACAATAACTACTTCTACGCGCAAATTCGGAATTATGGAAATTGATTTCGGACTCCCGGTTGCATTTAATACTGACCGCTTTACCATCGAAGCTGAGGCAAGCTATATTATTCCTGTTTATCAGGACCAGGATTATCCGGGAACCAGGGGTTTTATTTTCCTGTTAAGCGGCTATTTCAGATTCTTTTAATTACGGATTATGAATGTATTGATTGTTGAAGACGAAAAGGGTCTAGCCGGCGAAGTTGAAGCATTCCTCACATCTCAGAATTTCCTGTGCGACCTTGCCTATACAGGGATGGAGGCTTCCGAAAAGATTGCCGTCAATCTTTACGATTTTGTACTTCTTGATCTCGGCCTTCCCGATTATAACGGACTGGACCTTATCGATGAAGCCCGTAAAGCNNATAAATGCTGTCGCCAGACGAAAATTCAATGTTATTAACCAGGATGTCCCTCTGGGGGAATTCGTTATACAGGTACAATCTCGCAAACTGTTATGCCGCACTGAAGAGGTTGAGCTTACAAAAAAAGAGTATGATCTTCTGCAATATCTTGTCCTTAATCATGATAAGGTATTGACAAGACATCAGCTTTATGAACACATATGGGGAAATATTCTTGATGATCAATACGATAGTAACTTTATTGACGTTCATATAAAAAACCTTAGAAAAAAGCTGAATGCATACGCTCCAACACCCTGGCTCGAAACAGTCAGAGGTGTCGGGTACAGGGTAAATTCTTCGCAGTAGGCTTCATCGATTCGTGCCATGGTCAGACTGAAATACAAGCTTGCATTGTTCAACCTGCTTTCAAAGCTGACCTTTTCGGCTCTCTTCCTGCTGTTTCTGCCTTATATTATTGAACGGATCAACCTGAGACAGGTTGACAACGACCTCATACAAAAGAGAGAAAATGTTATTGATCTAATTTCCAATATAGGGATAGAACCATTTATAACTTCAGATTCGGCAGATGCTTTCGGAAGCTATAATATTCTAAAGGAAGAGTTCATAAGCCTTGAAAGGATAACCACTGAGGAAGATCTTAATTTTATTGAAGTTACCGGAAGACTAATTGAGGAAGAAGAGATCGAATATCGTGTTCTGAATTACTCTTTCAGTGTTGACGGACAGAAGTATCTTCTTGAAGTTGGGAAAAGCCTTGCAAGTATTCGTGGCGCCCGGAAAAACACTACCAGGATAATAATTGTTTTTTTGATTCTGATAGTTATCATTACTCTTCTTACCGATCTGCAGTATACCCATTTATTGCTGCGTCCGCTCGATAAAATAACAAAAAAGCTGAAAGGCATATCAACTCCCTCGTTGTTCGATAAATCTCCCGTAAAGACAACCACTTCTGATTTCTGCGATCTCGATAAGGCATTGAGAGAAGTGATGCAGAATCTCAATGAAATGTTTCAGAAAGAAAAAGAGATAACCGTTAACATTTCACACGAATTGCTTACACCTGTCTCCGTCCTGAGAAGCAAACTCGAAAACCTTCTTCTCAGGGATGATCTTAAAGATGGAATGTCTGCCAAGATTGAAGAGTCTTTAAAAACGCTTCACAGGCTCCAGACCCTTGTAAATTCACTACTGCTGATAGCCCGCATTGAAAGTCAGCAGTATTTGCGCGATGAAGAATTACCGGTAACCGAAGTGTTAAAGGAAGTTGTCAGTGAAATAGTTCCAATAGCTGAAGATAAAGGAGTAATATTAAAGAATGAAGTAAATACCGATCTCCATTTTAAGAAAGCGAATCGTGCACTCATCTTTTCAATGTTCTATAATGTGATAAATAATGCAGTAAAAAACACTCCTGGTGGTGGAGAGGTGGTTGTAAAAAGCGTTTATCATTCAAATAATTTTGTTATAACAATCTCTGATACGGGAAAAGGAATGACGGAAACACAAAAGGAGACTCTTTTCTCCCGCTTTAAAAGCAGACCTGACGATGACCGGGAAGGGACAGGAATCGGACTTGCAATTACCAAATCAATAGCCGATTTTCATGAAATAAGGATAGATGTCTTCTCCGAATTGCAGGAAGGAACAGTTTTTTCTTTTACTTTCCCCGGAAATTCATGAATCCTTCATTTTCGGAGTTTTATTTTTATCAGGTAATAATATCCACAAAATTATAAACAGATGAAAAAAGTAATTTTCACTTTTACGGCAGCATTAGTTATGCTATTGTCTGCCTGTACCAAGAGCAACACAAGCGACACAGGAAGACTTGTTGTTAAGGTCACTGATGATCCGTTTAATATCAGTTTTGTTGAATCAGCAACAGTAACAATTACCAGAATCGAGATCAGGAAAGCCGGTGATGGTATTCCCGATGGCAATCCGTTTATTGTCGTTTCAGAAGATGAGATCACCATTGATCTTATCGACCTTCGGAATGGCGTGGTCGAAGAGCTGGCAAATCTTGAAATTCCGGCAGGTGAATATGATCTCATACGCCTTTATGTGGATGAAGCTGGCCTTAGACTGAAAGATATCCTTACCCCTTTTAAAGTAAAGGTGCCCAGCGGCCGGCAGACCGGAATAAAGATCTTCATAAGACCTGTACTGAAGGTTGAAGGAGGTCTCACCACTGAACTGCTGCTCGATTTTGATCTTTCAAGATCGTTCATAATGAGAGGCAACCTTCATCATTCCGCAGGAGTGAACGGATTTATTTTCAAACCATGTATAAGGGCAACAAATCTGTCAAAAGCCGGCAGAATTGTTGGGTTGGTGACCGACACCGCCAAAACTGAAGTTGAAGATGCCAAAGTATGGATAAAGCAGGATACAGTAGTGGCAACCACTTTCACAGGTGCTGACGGACTTTACGCACTTATAGGAGTACCTGCCGGAACATATTCAATATTTGCCTCCAAAGAAGGATATGATACAGTGAGCTATACCGGCATCAAAGTAGTGGAGGGAAACAGGACCATTCAGAATTTTGAGTTACCTGAAGAAGAAGAATAACCATATCTTTCTGAATTATTTAGAGGCTGTCTCAAGAAACCTTTGTGAATCTCAGTGATAGCCCCCCAAAAAAAAAGATCCTACTAAAAATTGGTACTATCTGAAAGGAGGAGAATATTTTATAAGTGGAATAAAAGAGGTTCAGAAATTGTCATGTACTTATTACAGTTAAACTGAATATCTGAAATCGTTTTTACATTGACGGGCCATACCACATCCTTTGTTGATCCATTTTACAGTTAAAATAGTCTCAAAACTAAAAAGAGTGTCAATTTCAGGAGCAGATCTTATGTAGAATATAAACAAATCAAAAACTAAACTTTCAAGACGAAAGTTTCTCGGGAATACGGCAACAATTGCAGCTTTTTCGATGGCCCCGCTTGGCTATTCATTAAGGAATACACATATGCCATTGTTATCAGCCGTAACGAATCCCGATTCAAGGTTTGGAGCCCCTCAGCGCCTCGAAACACGGCATGTATGCAATATTTCATAATCACATGCAATTTGCAACACCTGGGTTCAGCTACGATCCTTTCCTGGCAGTATCACCTGCAGTAATGATGAACTTTGATGCAGGACATTTTTTCGGTTCAACAGGAATTCACCCCAATACTATCATCGAAAAATAGCATGATCGCATCTTTAGTATTCATATCAAAGATAAGACGGGTCCTGCAACCGATCCTCCGAACACAAACCAGCTATGGGGACAGGGAGAAGTGCCTCTGGCTGATGTTCTGCTGCTGATTAAGAAAAACAACTGGCCCATATTCTGTGACATTGAGCTTGAATATGATATTAAGCCGTGGTCAGATGCAGTTAAAGAGGTCAGGACCTGTGTTCAGTATGCCAGACAGATACTTATCTGATTACACTCATTATCAATGAATTCTTTAATAACCCAGGAACTGTAAAGCGTCCGGGGTTATTTTATTTTGTGGGGAGTTAAAGTGAGAATTTATTAAAACAAACTTGCATTTGGCTTAAATTAAATAAGGTGTAGCTTTGTTCAGGACTTGAAAAGCCCTCGGAACTCATCTCCCGGGGCTT
>DCVC01000392.1 GCA_002328625.1 Bacteroidales bacterium UBA2198 | reverse complement strand
TGAAAACAAGGGTCCGGGCAACCTTGTAATCCATTCTGTTTCTTCAAGCTGCGGCTGCACTGTTCCTAAATATGACAAAAAACCCATACCTCCCGGAGGAGAAGGCAGGATGGAAGTAGTGTTTAATACATCAGGTTTTAGCGGCATGCAGACAAAGACAATCACTGTAAGATCAAACTCCAAAACACCAGTTGTGATTCTAAAAATTATTGCAGAAATAAATTCAGATTGATAAAAACCAATAACTAATATTTTAAGCGATGACCAATTTTGTTTTTTTATTTTTGATGGGTCAACCATCAGGAGGAGGCTCAGGCCAGGGTAATGCACTTGTTACTTTCCTTCCCCTTATTCTTGTTTTTCTTGTTTTCTATCTGTTTATGATCAGGCCACAGATGAAAAAGCAGAAGGAATTGAGCAATTACAGAAACTCCCTGAAAAAAGGGGATAAGGTGGTAACGACAGGGGGTATCTACGGAAAGATTTATGAAGTGAAGGATAACTTTGTAATGTTGGAAGTTGGTGGCGATCTCAAGCTTAAGGTCGATAAAAGTGCCTTAGTGAAAGATCCTACCGACGTTGGACAGAAGTAGTATATATTCATAATGCCCCGGGTGAAAGGGAAATATAACATATGGTTAAAAAACCTTTACAGTAAGGATACTGGTTTTAATAACAGGGATGTAGTAATATTCCTTTTTTTTCTTTTTCTGTCATTTATCTTCTGGTATCTGAATTCACTCGGCAAGGATATTGAAACCGAAATCAGTTATCCTGTCAGGTTTATTAACACCCCGAAGGAAAGAGTCCTTGTTGAAGATCTTCCTTCAAAACTGAATCTCTATCTTAAGGGTCCGGGCTATTCGGTACTTAAACTTAAGCTGGCAGGAAATAGGTCACCTGTAATTATTGACATTTCAACTGTCAGCTACAGAAGAGTTCCGGGAAGCGCAACCCTTAAATACTATATACAAACATCCGGACTGGCTAAGAAGCTTTCCAGTCAGCTGAAGGCTGATTGCGAGATTACCTCGATAAAACCGGACACTCTTTTCTTCTCCTTCGACAGGATTGTAACCAGATCAGTACCGGTAACTGCTGATATAGAGGTTAATACCGAAAGACAATATTTTCTCAAAGGTCAGATCAGCGTCGATCCCGACACTGTGATGATTACAGGTCCACGCAGGATAGTTGATACTGTAAAGAGTGTTAAAACCAGATACAAGAGACTTATTGGCCTGAACGAAACAGTAAAAAAAGATATTTTACTGGAAAGAATAAAAGGAATAACTTTTTCGGACAAGAGGGTGACTTTTACAATACCGGTTGAACAGTTCACTGAAGCCGAGATACCGGTACCAATTAAACTTCTCAATATTCCTGATTCCATTGATATCAAGATCTTCCCTGATGCTGTAACCATAAGGTGCCTGGTTGCAGTTTCTGATTACAAAAAGGTTGGAGGGATACCGTTTGAAGTAGTCCTGGATTTTAAAAAAGTGGATCTCCATTCATCAGATCAAATCCCGGTTGAAGTATTGAATGTACCTTCATTTGTAAATTCTTTCAGATTTACCCCTGCCAAGGTGGATTTTTTAATCGAAAAGAAAACAAAATGACGCAGGTTCATAAAGCAGGCCTGAAACTTGGCATTACAGGTGGAATCGGAAGTGGCAAAACTTCTGTCTGCAGGGTTTTCAGTGTGCTGGGAATACCTGTCTTTTCTGCCGACCTTGAAGCAAAGAAAATAATGGATAATAACGACGAGATCGTTCATAGCATCAATGCAATAGCGGGTAAAGACCTCTATTCTACAGGAAGCCTCGACAGGGAAGTACTTGCAAACCTGATATTCAATAATCAGGACATGCTCAATAAGGTTAATGCTCTGGTACATCCGCTTATTTTTAAGAACTTTTTATTATGGGTTGGAAAACAGGTAGCGCCTTATGTTATTATGGAAGCCGCTATTCTTTTTGAAAGCGGCGGTGCAAAGTTTGTTGACAGGATAGCAACCGTAGTAGCTCCCGTCGAAGAGAGAATTAAAAGGTTAATCGGTGGAAATAAGCTTACAAGGGAACAGGTACTGGCAAGGATAAGAAATCAAATGGATGACAATTTGAAATCAGAACAGTCAGACTATATTATTCATAACTCTGAAAACGATTTGATTATCCCGGTTATACTTCATATACATGAAGAGATGATTAAGTTAAGCAGTTCAATGAAATAGTTATGGCGAATTTTGGAAAATGGATTGGAGGAGGTCTCGGATGGGTTATGGGAGGACCCATAGGAGCTCTTTTGGGATTTCTTGTTGGTTCCATGGTCGATAATACAAGCATCCGCACTTCATCTTATGCATCTCCCGATCGCAGGACCGCCCAGGGTGATTTTGGGATGAGCCTGCTGGTACTTGTATCGGCAATGATGAAAGCGGATGGGAAAGTTGTAAAATCCGAGCTTGACTATGTAAAGCAGTTTTTTGTCAGACAATTTGGCCAACCTGCCGCTAGTCAGGCTCTAATTATGCTCAGGGACCTTCTGAAGCAGGAAATACCTGTTAAAGATGTCTGTCTGCAGATCAATAAAAATATGGATTACTCCTCTCGGCTTCAGTTGCTCCATCTTCTGTTCAATATATCTTTTGCAGATGACCAGATCCATCCTTCTGAACTTCTTGCAGTAGAAAAAATCTCAGGTTATATGGGGATTTCTGACTCTGATTTTATCTCGATTAAAAATATGTTCATCCCTGAAACTGATTCTTCTTATAAGATACTTGAAATTGATCCATCTGCAACAAACGAAGAAGTTAAGAAAGCATACAGAAAAATGGCTTTGAAATATCACCCTGACAAAGTTGGTCACCTTGGCGAAGATTTCAGAAAAACAGCTGATGAGAAATTCAAAAAAGTAAATGAGGCATATAAAAAAATTAAAGAAGAGAGAAATATTATCTGATCGTTGCGAAAAAATAATAAGTCTAAACTAATTTTGCGATCCAGGAATTAAATTTACAGCTAAAAGTATAGAAAAATGATATTGAAAGATATATTGGCAATTTCAGGTGAGCCTGGGCTGTTTAAGTTTATTGCCCAGGGCAAAAATGCAATTATTGTTGAACATCTTGAAACAGGAAAAAGAAGCAGTGCTTTCAGCTCGGCAAAAGTGAGTTCCCTTGAAGATATTTCAGTTTTCACTGAAAATGAAGATATATCCCTTGGAAAGGTTTTTGACAGGATTTTTGAAAAAGAGAACGGAGGCCCTTCCATTGATCCAAAAGCATCTGCCAATGATCTGAAAAAGTATTTTGAAGAAGTTCTTCCAGATTATTCAAAAGACAGGGTGTATATGAGTGATATAAAGAAACTGTTCACCTGGTACAATATACTTCATAAAAAAAATCTCCTGGTGAAAGAAGAACCGGAAAAGGTTGCTGAGGACAAAGAACAGCCTGTAGTAAAGAAGGAAATTAAAAAGAGTACTTCAAAACCTAAAAAAAGCAAGGAATAAGGCAATAATCGGATAAGTTATGAATTTTGGAGGAAGTGAGGTTGTTTATGATTATTCCGCCTCAGAGATAGTCATTGTTCCTGTTCCATACGATGAAACCAGTACATGGATAAGGGGAGCCGACAAAGGACCGGAAGCGATTATGGAAGCCTCTGTCAATCTGGAATTCTATGATGTTGAAACCAGAACTGAAGTTTGCAGGAAAGGAATATATACCACTGAACCGATAATTGTAAAGGGATCGCCGGATATTCTGGTCGGTGCCGTTCATGACAAAATCTCTGTACTTCTTGATGATAATAAATTCCCTGTCGTTTTAGGAGGGAATCACACTGTAAGTATTGGTGCCATTAAAGCTTTTACTGAACATTTTAACATTTTTTCAGTGCTTCAGCTTGATGCGCATTCTGATCTCAGGCAGGAATATAATGGATCAGTTCTTAATCATGCCTGTGCTATGGCCAGGGTAAAAGAAATGGCTCCCCTGGTACAGGTTGGGATAAGAAGTATGGCAGCCGAGGAGCTTCTTTATGCAGATCACGACAGTATATTTTATGCTCATGAGCTTTACTATGATAAAAAGCTCTATTGCAGGGCAATAGAGAAACTTGAAAAGAATGTTTATATAACTGTTGATCTTGACGTATTTGATCCCTCCCTTATACCATCGACAGGGACTCCCGAACCCGGCGGACCTGATTATTTTGAAATTCTTCATTTTTTACGGGATGTTGTTAAGAGCAGGAACCTGATAGGATTTGATATTGTTGAACTCTGTCCGTCCCCTGCAAACAAGGTTCCCGATTTTATAGCAGCCAGGATTATATATCAGCTTCTCAGCTATAAATTTGCTTAAAATCCCAATCACCCTGATGGAGTCTTTAATCCGGGATTTACTTCTTCACTTTTCAGAGTAAATGCCGGGATATTGGTTTCAATCTGATTTTTTTGCCTCCTCCCATATAACATTCATCTCGTCAAGGCTCATATCATGTAGTGAAATACCCTTTAACAGTGTTTCTTTCTCAAGATAATTAAATCGTTTTATGAATTTTCTGTTGGTTTTTTCAAGAGCTGCTTCCGGGTCTATCCCATAAAGCCGGGAGGCGTTAATTATTGAGAAAAGAACATCTCCCAGCTCCGATTCAATAGTGTCGGTATCATAATTTTCTATTTCGTCCTTAAGCTCGGAAATTTCCTCAAGTACTTTATCCCATATTTGTTCAGGCTTTTCCCAATCAAATCCAACACCTCTGACCTTCTCCTGCAGTCTGTTGGCTTTTACAATAGCCGGAAGAGAAGAGGGGACCCCCGAAAGTACGGGTTTATAATCTGAATTCTCTTTAATCTTGAGATGTTCCCAGTTTACTTCTACCTCTGAAGCTCCTGAGACTTTTATATCACCAAACACGTGCGGATGACGGTAGATTAGTTTTTCATTTATCCCCTTCAGGACATCTGTCATTGAAAAAATACCTTTTTCAGAACTTATTTTAGCGTAAAAAACCAGATGAAGCATAAGATCACCAAGCTCATTTTTTATTCCCTCATCGTTTCCTGAAAAGATTGCGTCAGCAAGTTCATAGGTCTCCTCTATAGTAAGCTTCCTCAAACTTTCATTGGTCTGCTTCATATCCCACGGACATCTGGATCTCAATTCATCAATGATTTCGAGAAGTTTTCCAAACTCCTCACAGCTTCTTTCCTTATCATCCATTACTAATGATTTTAAAACAAGTTATTTTGAGTTGTGGTTTTGTTAGCCCGATCGACTCTCACAACTGACCCAATTGTAAGACTGAGCAATTCAGATACATTTGCCCCGTTAATTGAAATTTCCAAAAGACCGAGTGGATTAAACCTGGCAAGTAGTTCCCCTACAGGTACATCATTGTAATTAAGGGATATATGTTCAGTGTAATTTTTGTTACTCTGTATGAGTATCCGGTAATCCTTGTTCTCAAAAACCCTGTAAAATACTTCCCTGGTAATATTGGATATTGCATTACCGTAGGAGTCAATAAAGATTATACTTCCTATTATAACCTCTTTATCTATTGTGGCTCTCAGGGGAACTCTTTCACTTATGCTCCTTAACGGTTTACCCAATTCAGATGGCTTTTTCCCGGTGAACAATCCTGCAGCCGTTTTTGCAAAGATTTCAAGTTCATCCGATATCCCTTCACTTTCAAGTCTTATTATTTCATCGGGCTCTGAATTAAGGATCAGGTTGAAAATGCCATTATCCGTCCCGATAAAATAATGACCTCTTGCTTTGACAACCAGATAATCCTCACCCTGATGTGCTTCTGAATGGACGCAGATAATATGAATTGAACCTTCAGGGTAGTTGGCGAAAGTATTTCTTATAACAAATGATGCATGCATTATGTTAAATGCCGGAATACTGCCTGCGTTATCGATTATGACAGCTCCGGGGCATAAATGACAAAGCCTCCCTTTAATGATCCCATTGTAGATATCATCGGGCCTCCATTCAGTAGTAAGAGTAATTACCGGCATAGGGAAAAAACTTAGGACAAAGATAATCTTCTAAGAAAAATAAGCTTACTTTGTACTGTTCAAAAATCCTTTTTTATAAACTACCAGACAGATTAACAGTTAATAAAAAAAGGAGGCAAACGAGGGTAATCAATTTTTGTAGGAATTAATGACTGAAACAATAATACTTCTCGAGGATATTGATCCTCTAGTTTTCTTCGGCACAAACAATTCCCTGCTTGATAAAATCCGCAGTTTTTTTCCTAAAATCAAGATTGTTGTTCGCGGAAATGAATTGAAATGTCTTGGAGAAGAAGCTGAGATCACCCTTTTTACAGAAAAATTCAATTCCCTGATTGAATATTATAATAAATATCATCGTCTTGATGAGCAGGATATTGAGAAGTATTTTTTTGATGCCGAACATATGAAAACAGCTTCAAATGGTGATTTTGAGGAGATTATAGTATTCGGCACCAGTGGTAAACCGATAAGGGCACGCACAGTTAATCAGTTGCTTCTTGTTAACGATTACAGAATAAATGATCTGATAATTGCTGAAGGGCCTGCTGGCACAGGTAAAACTTATACATCTATTGCATTGGCAGTTAGAGCTTTAAAAGAAAGGGAAGTGAAAAAGATTATTCTTACACGCCCTGCAGTTGAAGCCGGCGAAAGGCTTGGATTTCTTCCGGGCGACATGAAGGAGAAGCTGGATCCTTACCTTCAGCCCCTGTATGACGCCCTTCATGACATGCTTCCTTTCAAGAAACTGGAGACCTTGCTGGAAGATGGGACAATACAGATAGCCCCTCTTGCATTTATGAGGGGACGCACCCTTGAAAATGCATTTGCAATACTTGATGAGGCACAGAATGCTACTGTCAACCAACTCAAAATGTTTCTCACAAGAATGGGAATCAACTCAAAATTCATCCTGACGGGCGATACTTCACAGATCGATTTGCCTCGAAAAAGCGAGTCGGGCCTTCTGCAGGCAATCCGAATCCTGAATGGTATTGAAGGTGTTTCGATAATTATATTTGACGAAAGGGATATTGTGAGGCATAAACTCGTAAAGAAAATAGTAAAAGCATATGAGCAGGAAGAAAAGGTTGCCGATAAGGAAAAGAACTTACACTGAGATACACAGAGGTTCACGGAGTTTCACAGAGAAGAATAAAAGCTGGAATTAATAATACTGATTATGGCAAAAACAATTATTTCTTCACTTTTCTCCTTCCCGGGACAGAAAAGTATCTACAAAGGAAAGGTCAGGGATGTTTATAATATTGGCGATAAGTATTTATTGATGATTGTCTCGGACCGGATATCCGCTTTTGATGTGGTACTTCCTCGGGGCATACCATATAAAGGTCAGGTTTTGAATCAGATAGCGTCAAAGTTCCTTGATGCAACAAGAGATGTTGTGCCCAACTGGAAAATAGCCACACCAGACCCCAATGTCACCTTTGGTCACAAATGTGATCCATATCCTGTGGAAATGATAGTAAGAGCATATCTTACGGGGAGTTCGTGGCGAACGTATAAAGCCGGAGCACGCGAAATTTGTGGTATTCCTGTACCCGATGGCATGAAAGAGCACCAACGTTTCCCGGAGCCTATAATAACTCCTACAACAAAAGCAGAACATGGAAGCCATGATGAAGATATTTCACGGGACGAAATTATCAGCAAAGGTCTTGTTTCCGAAGCGGAGTATGACCGGATTGAAAAATATACAATGGAGGTGTTTCTAAAAGGTTCCGAAATAGCTGCTGAACATGGACTGATTCTTGTGGACACAAAATATGAATTCGGTAAGAAAGACGGAGAGATTTGCCTTATTGATGAGATTAATACCCCTGATTCCTCAAGGTATTTCTATGCTGATGAATACCAGGAAAGGTTTGATAAGGGTATGCCTCAGAAACAGTTATCCAAAGAGTTTGTGAGGGAATGGCTGATGCTTAACGGATTTCAGGGCAAAGAAGGACAAAAAGTCCCGGAAATGACCGACGACTTTATAAATGAGGTATCTGAAAGATATATAGAACTTTATGAAAAGATAACGGGTGAAAGCTTTGAGAAGGCAGATATAACTGATGTGCCGGGTAGAATTGAAAGAAATTGCCTGAGTTTTCTTAAAACACTGTAAGCTGGTTATAATAGTTTTTGTCAGGTTATGAAAAAGTACTTTATGTCTTTAATTCTTGTTACCATCTGTTTTACGAATGGCAATACGGCTGCACAGGTTGTTGTTGAGAGATCAAAGGATAAGGTAACTATTGCAGGTGTTCCCTATTTTGTTCATACAGTTAAGAAAGGGGAGACAGCCTATTCTATTTCAAGAGCATACAATGTTACTGTTGACGAACTTACAAAAGAAAATCCTCCTGTGGTATATGGTGTTAAAGAGGGGCAGGCACTACGGATACCGGTAAGACCTGCTTCTCCTCCGCCAGTTCAGGCACCGGTCATAGATCCGGATAAAAGAGATGAAGGAAAGTATATATATCATAAACTTCAACCGGGCGAAACAATATACTATTTATCAAGGAAGTATGGCTTATCTGAAAATGAAATAATTCTTAGTAATCCCGGCATTGAGATTAATAAATTGCCTGTTAACGCGGAAATTCAAATCCCGAGAAAGCAGTTCATGAACGAAAGACAGAAATTTGATGTTCAGGGATATAAATACCACAGAGTCGTCAAAGGTGAAACACTTTCTTCAATAGCCAGCAAATACGGACTTACAATCAGGGAATTAAGGCGCGAAAACAGAGATGTCCGGTTTCCTCAGGTAGGGGATTATATCAGAATCCCTGGCTCAATGCGTACTTCAGATCAGATTGCTGAACCGGCTGAACCGGATACTATACTTATTGAAGGTGAAGGAGAAGTGATAATGCGTGAGAGGCCTTATGGGTTTACTCCTGTTACAAATCTTGGCGGCTCTTTGAATGTTGCCGTATTACTGCCTTTTTACATTGAGGAGAATGCACGCAGGATTGAAATTGACTCTTCAAAATCAGTGAAAGGAAAGAAGACCTTCAAAGTAATTACACGACAAAACGACTGGATCTATCCCCGGTCAATAGGATTTTTGGAAATGTATCAGGGAATTTTGCTTGCTGCTGATACTTTGCGGTCCCTGGGTCTTGATGTTACAATTAATGCATTTGATATACAAAGTGATACGGTGGAAATTACAAGACTCATCAGGTCAGGCAGGCTTGATAAGATGGATTTAATAATTGGTCCGATACATTCTGGCAACCTTTCACTAGTTGCTTCATATGCCGGGATGAGGGAGATACCTGTTGTTTCACCAGTACCATTGGTTAATAATTCTTCCCTGTTGAATAACCCGACTCTTTTCATGGCAAATCCGTCTCTTGAAGTTAATCAAATGACTATTGCAAAAAAAATAAGCGAATATTATGACCATAATTTTGTTTTCATCCATTCTGATGATACCGGGATTGATGATGAAGTGCAGAACTTCAAAAAGATGATTTTTGATGAACTGAAATATAAGATTCCTTATGAAGAGATCAGGTTCAAGGAGATAGTTTTTTACAGCAGATCTAAATTTGGAACTGACTCAATAAGTCGCCTGGGACATGCCCTGAGTAATCAACTGAAAAATGTTGTTGTTATTGCCTCTGAAGATACACCGGTAATGAGCGAAACTATTACTGATATTCATGCCATTTCAAAGAAATTCGACATCAAGGTTCTTGGTTATCCCTATATGCGAAACCTTGACAACCTTGATCCTAAATATTTCTTTGACCTTGGCCTGATGGTTTATTCTCCTTACTGGATAGACTATACAAGAAATGATGTTAAGCGGTTCATTACTCATTTCCGGAATAAGTTTCTCACAGAACCCAAAGAAATAAGCTATGCATGGCAGGGATATGATATTGCATATTACTTCATGAGCGGATTGGCAATTCATGGAAGAGAGTTTATTTTACATCCCGAAATCCATAATCCTGATCTCCTCCAGACCGAATTTGACTTCCACAGAAAAAGGACCATCGATGGACTTGAAAATCATAAGCTTTTTCTTATTCACTATACAAACACATACGATATACGAATGATTGAGGAGAATCTGTCATTGGGAACAAGGTAAGGAATGATGTTTTGTTTAACTTTTTGTATTAATTCAATTGTTAATAAAAATTAACAATAGGGAATAATTACTAAATAATAATTGTCTATTAAGTAGTGTGATCAGAGAATCGTACAGGCAAAAAGAAGAAAATGAACTGGTTAAAGCGGCTCTCAGTGGCGACAAACTTGCCTTCGGCGAGATTGTAGAGCGTTATCAGAGGATGGTAGCCCGTACAGTAAAGGGGATGCTTGGTGATTCGGTTTTTGCAGAGGACATTGGGCAGGAGGTGTTTATAAAACTATTCAATTCATTATCAGAATTCAGGGGAGAATCAAAACTGTCAACATACATTCAAAAGATAGCTGTTAATCTCACTCTGAATGAGATAAAAAGAAGAAAAAGATTCTTCTCCATGTTCTCACAAAAAGGAAACAGCGAAATGTATGAATTTGAAGTTCCTGATCATGACAATGAAGAAAAGCGAGAAGCAAAGGAATTGGTAAATAAGGCATTAATAAAGATGGATCCGAAATTTCGGATTATTGTTGCAATGAGATTACTGCAGGGTTATTCGACAAAAGAAACTGCTGAAATACTGGATCTTCCGGTAGGAACTGTTCTTTCCAGATTATCGAGAGCACAGGAACAACTTAAAGGTATATTGGAAAAACTGTAGAAGGCATGAAAGCTGAAGATATTAAAAAATTGCTTATCAGGTCACTTGATGCAGATGCTGACACTGAAGTAACAGCCCGCAAACTTGAAGGGGCAGGAATTGATTTTAACTTCAGGGAAGGATTCGCTGACAGGATTCTTGACAGAGTAAATGCTTCCGGGTATGTTGCAGCCAGTGAAATGGAATTCCTTAGAAACCTGAACTCTGCTTTCTACAGGATTGCACTCACAGGGATAGCTGCTATTGTAATTTTGCTAATTTCGATATTCCTGATGGAAGGGACATTCTCATTGGACTCTTTTATAGGATTGAGCAACAGCTATGACGAAAGTATCATTTATCTTTTAACAGGTAACTAAATTTATGAAAGCTAAACCGGTTTTGCTTGTAATAATAACTCTTGTAATAGGGTTTATTCTTGGAATGCTGACATCGGCCCAGTTGCGTTTTCATAAGCTCAGGCCGGTTCGTGTTTATTTTTCTGAGGAACGGTTCAGAGAAGGGTTTTATAAGGCCATCCAGCCTGATGAAGAGCAGAAGGCAAAAATTGAGACAGTGTTAAATAAATATGCTAAAGTAAACAGTGAGCTTCAGATGACTTTCAGAAAAGAGTTTGATGCAAACATGAAAGCTTTAAGAAAAGAACTTGACTCGAATCTCACAAAAGAGCAGCTCGCCAGGTTAAAAGAAATGGATGCGAGGCGAGAGGAAATGATAAGGCAGGGCAGAAGAGATCGTCGCAGTGACTCATCGGATTTTCGTATTGACAGAATGAGAGGATATGACAGAAGGAGGATGCCAGATGGCTCATCTCCGCCACAACCTCCATTCCAAAAACGGGATTCAGTGCGATCAATCGATAATAAATAGCAGATAATCAAGAAGAATAGGCAGATCATCCGGATTTGTGCCAAGAGATAACAGCAGAGGCTGATCTTCAGAAAAAATTGACATAAACTCATCTTTCTTAATCTCCCCGCTGATGATACTTTGCCGGTAAAGATCAACAGCCTCTTTCTTTTTACCCCTGCAAAGTGCAAGGTGACCTTTATTAATCAGATCATGTGCATTCAACTTACCGGCTGACAACCTTTCATAATACTTTTCCGATTCATCAAACTTTCCGAGGGCAAAATAGCAATAGGCAATTGGTCTTAAAATCCTGATGTTCCCGGGTTCATGATATTCAACCCTGAAATAATACTTCAGTGCTGATTCATAATCTTTCAGGTCGAGATAACAATGAGCAATCATTATGACAGTATGGATGTTTTCAGGCTCCATGTTATATGCCTGAAGATAGAACTCCAATGCCTCTCCGGTCCGTCCAATCCGGCGCAGGCATAATCCCAGCTTCTTAACCGTCCATGTTTTTCTGTCGATCAACTCAGCTTTCCTGTAGAACTTCAAAGCCTCTTCGTAGTTCGCCATCTGCTGGTAGCAGTAGCCTGTCTTTTCATATAACTGGGCATCTTCCGGTTTTTCATTTAACTGTTTCAAAAAGATTGCCAGGGCATCATCATAAAAGTTCTTGCTGAAGAAATAATCTGCAAGACCGGCTTCAGCTTCCGCAGAATTACAAGTCATTTTGAAAAACTCGGAGTTGTAAATATCAAGCTTCCCCATGAAGAGATCTTCAAATTCTCTTTTATATGGTGATAATTTGAAAAACCTGTAAACATCCTGAAGATATTGAGTGACAAAAGTCCTGAAATTCCTGAAAGTGCTGGTTGAGCTTTCATCATCATCAAGCTGTTGAAGACCTTCAAGCTCCATACGGAATACTTTGAGCATCATGCTTTTCTGAGCAGAAGGCAGATATTTCAGATTAAGAAGAAGTGAAAACTTGTCAGAATTGCAAATAAAGGGAGTCTTATATAGAGCTTCCGCCAGTTCATTAGTCCCCGGTCCGAGAATATCATCCCTGAATATTTCATTAACAACCTCATGATCAGGATAAAAAGGAATAAACCAATTCTGAAAATCCTTGAAGAAATCGAAATGTTTCAGGTTAGCAAAAGCCGACATATAAACATCAGCCCCTTCCATCTGAAGCATTGTCAGTTCCTCCATAGTTTTAAATATTTCTTCCGAGTCGCTGAACATCTCTGACCAGTCAGGATTCTTTTCATCACCTCTGTCTTTCGGAAGTATATTATCAAGATCTAGCTTTTCTTCAATTCTGGGCCTGAGTTTTGCAACTTTAGGAAGTATCTCTTCATGCAGTTTTTTGCTGAGATTTTCAGTCTCACGCGAACGAATAGTCTGCAAAACAATTATCCTGCAATGCTCCCTGAAGGTCTTATCTTTTGTCATTTTTCTGAACCTTTTCGTTATTTCAGGATAAAGCATAATCCTTCCATTATAGTAATGCAGATTGAGAATAAGACCAGAAAGTGCCCGTGCCATCACCTGGTCTTCTCCTGATTCATAAATGTCAATCAGATGAATGAGTTTTTCAGTCTGCCACGTCCTGAGGGCACTCAATGTTATAGCACTTATGAATATGCTGGTTTCATGCCATCTGAACTTGCCTGTTTTTGTTATTATGCTAATGAGACTGCTTTCGGCTTCCCCGTAATAATCAGTCAGCCACAGGTGATTGAATATGTTTCTTATAAGGTATCTGTGCTTTCTCGATAATACTGACTCAGGATCAGGATTTATCTCATTACTAAGCTTTAACCACTCATCGAGGTCTGATTTAAACATCAGATCATCAACAGTTTCTACAATTGTTTTCCCGGTCAGTTTTTGTTCTTTCTCTGCCTGTTGTTTAACCCAGTATGTATGCCAGCCTGAAAAATGTGACAATATGTCCTGTCTTACCCGGTCGGAGAGACCGAGAATTAATTGATTAAGTTTCAGATAAACCTTATTGCGCTCCGGATCATTTATGCCCTCAATAGTGTAAGAGAGCATATTTCTATAAGTTGTTACTATATTGTTGTATTCGTCCCGAAGATCGCCCAGGGACGAAGCAGAAATCATATCATTAAGAATATCAAGGCTTTGCTTTATTTTCTTTTCCGAGACATACCTGCAGAGCCTTTTATGCTGTTGTATTATTTTAACAATTTCCATCACAATCCCTTTCCACTATTGGTTCCTGACACTTTATGAGAATAAATTAACTTGTTGGTATACCTTCAACAATCAGGCCGTTCCGGTTCTGACAGTTCATCAAAACCTGTAACCGATACTGATAAAGCTCTTTAACCCCTTAAAGTATCTTTCCCTGTTGCTTGTACCATACATAATACCAGCCTTTAAGGGTCCTATTACTGACATATAGCCTGCGGCCAGACCAAATCCGGCAAGGAGCGATAAATCAGTCAGTCCACTTTCCTGAACCGCAGCTATATTTGCCAACAGACTAATGTGGAAATCTTTGGAAACCTCAAAATCAAAATCAGTTCCAAAGAGAATGGTTTTCCTTACCGGAATTTCATTAGCATGAAACCCAACCATCGGAATAGATCTCTTATTTAATGATTCCAGACCCCCAAGAAAGAAATAATTACCTGCCGCAGTGTCCTGCTCTGATCCCGGAATATAAAGTACACTGCCTGAAAAGGCAAAAGTCATCTTGCTTTCATGCGAAAAATAATGTTTTAGATTTCCGGAAAAGTTAAAAGATCTTTTAAAAGAAAAATTGCCAGGAACACTTTCATCGTAGATAAACTTATTATTATCAGTTTTAATTACTGCGGAGTTAAGTATTGTTGTTCCAAGAGCTATTTGAATTATCATGCCTTTGTCAGGGAAATGCTTATTATTTAATGTATTAACCAGGTAATCAAATGTAGCAGATGAGTATTTATATGTAATCCTGTTTAAATTACTTGTTGTAACGAAATCAGGAAAAAGACTCAAATTCTCAGTATTTAGCAACAGATTCATCATGCCATTCAATTCCAGACTTTTACTTATTGTCAGTCCTGCGTATTGGTTGCGATTCAGAAATGCACCAGTTTCTCCTCTAAGCCTCAGATAAGGAATACGTGTGTTATCAGTATAGATATTAGCTGTTAATCCGAATTTTTCATTCCGGTCAATGAATTGCATGTAACGAAACCGCAATCTGTAGAACTGACCTAAAAATGAGCCAAAATCAATCAGGGAACCTGGTGACAGCAGATTCCTGACTGTTACCCTGAATACTACACCTGATCGTAAGTAATTATTATAATGTACTGAACCATAAAGTAGTGCCTTTGGTTTTTCAATGCAGTCAATAACCAATATCAGAGAATCATTCCTTGGAATAATCCGGTATTTTACTTTCTCAAACCAGATTTTCCCATATAAAAGATCAATCTTTTCACTTATAAGGTATTTGTCAATTTTTTCACCGGGATTTATTTCCAGAACTCCGAGTATCTGAGCATCAGAAATGGTATTATTACCTGATATCTCTATTTTGTCGATTGTATATTCCTGTTTATCAAGGATATTTTTTAGCTTTTTCTGTGGCCCCAGTCTGTTCAGCGAGTCTGCCAGTTTAATGAATTTATCTTTATATGGCAGGGCTGACCTGTATCCAATATTAATAATTGTATCCACATTAGTAAATACTGTTGACGGGATACCTTTTATCCTGGGTTCAATCAATATGTCAGCGAGTTTTCTCTGGTTTTCATAATCATGGAGACTGCTCATAAATCCCAGCTGCTTAATGATCCCGGGCATCGACTGGAGCTGCTCTTCAGTATAAACATGAAAACCCACATATGAACCTATAACAGCGTCTGCACCCATCTTAATTAATTCTTCTGCAGCGAAATTTCTGACTGCTCCTCCATCGATAAGGATCGCAGTATCAATCTTTATGGGTGTAAATATTGTTGGCACGGCAATGCTTGCTCTCATTGCATCAGGAAGATAACCTGTTTTGAGTTCTACCTTTCTTCCGGTTAAAATATCTGTTCCAAGGCAAAGAAAAGGTATAGGTAATCTGGAGAAGTCATTTATATCAGCAGCAGGCCATGCATAGAAACTAAGCTGTTTTTCAATCTGTTGTCCGTTTATAAGTCCGGTCGGGAGTTTGATTTTCTGTGCTGAAATGGGCAGAGATAAAATGCTATTATTAAAATACTCTTTCTCATGAATGACTACTTTGTTTTCCGGGATATTATTTGAAAGACCAAGATCCCAGTTTATGGCTTTTAATATCTTAACAAGACTGTCAGCTTTATAACCAATAGCATACATTCCTCCAATTACACTTCCCATGCTGACTCCCGTAATATAATCAGGCCTTAAGCCTGCTTCCTCCATCACCTTCAGTACTCCGATATGTGCCATACCGTGAGAACCCCCTCCGCTAAGTGCAAGTCCTATCTTTGGCCTTTCAGTAAAAGACTGGCAATGAACAACCTGATATGAACTTAAGA
>DCVC01000230.1 GCA_002328625.1 Bacteroidales bacterium UBA2198 | reverse complement strand
TCTATTTCTGGAGCAGGCGCAAAGAGCTAAATTTTATGATTAACAAAACAACGCCAGATGAAATGTAATCTTTTTAAAAAGAACAACTATGAAATTTTTACTGTTGTTTACTGTAAACTTAATCATATGACTAATTCTATTTCAGGAAAATTTGAACGACCTTGCAGATTAATAATTCTTCTTGTTGCACTAAGTAATCTGTCAATGGCTCAGACTAAACCATTCGTTCCAACGGACTTTAAAGTCCCTGAAAAATTTGAGAATCAATACTTCAGGTTAAGAATGTTAACTGTAAATGACGTGGTAAAGGACTACGATGCTGTAATGACAAGTATTGATCATCTGCAGGGTGTTTTTGGGTCCCGGTCAAAATGGCCCGGAAAAGAACTCACACTGGAACAGGATCTGATTGATCTTGGATGGCATCAGAAAGAGTTTCAGAGACGTTCCTCTTTTGCGTACACGGTGATGAACAGGGAAGAATCACAATGTCTTGGTTGTGTTTATATAAATCCCACTTCGAAAATTAACTTTGATGCAGAGGTCTATCTTTGGGTCAGGCAGAGTGAGTTGGAAAGTGGTCTTGATCCGATTTTGTTTGATGCCGTAAAAAATTGGGTTAAACAAAATTGGCCATTTCAAAAGGTTGCCTATCCCGGAAGAGATGTTAGCTGGAAAGAATGGGAATTACTAAAGTAAGCTTAATCACTGGTTTTCTTTATTTAGTCTCTCCAGCCTTAAATAACGTCCATTGTTGCTCTGGCCGATCCTTAATCAATCCATTCATCCAGTCATATTGAGGATGTTTATTTAAAAAATCTTGAGCATTAAATTGTATCTCGCACGCACTACCCCATTTTGCTTCAAATGACATTTGTTTTGCCATTTTTGAATCAACAACTTTGCCATCTACAGTCCCTGAAGGATCAAAAGGTTCATTAATATCAGAGTCGAGATAATCATGAGAACATAAAGTTCTCCCGCCAGGTTTTGTTAAATTTAAATATGTATCAAAATGATCCGATTCAAATTTCTTTGCAAGTTCCAGGTTTATTTTTCCCACATTATCTTTCATTAACTGTTTCCAACGGACACGACGAGCTATTGAAGAAGATTTTATGTTTGTTTCCTGAGTCTTAGTCTCGAAACGTAAAAGTTTTAAATCTTCAGCAACATTTGAACCAACAAAATAGCCATCATTCTTTTTCTCAAAACCAACCTGGTTTAATCCAAGCTCTAACCTGGCTATTTCATTTGTTTTAATATCGCCAATCAACCATGCATTTGCATATCCGCCATTGTTGCCCTTTTTCATTATTTCACACCACTCATCAATTGAAGATGCATATTGCGTGGCACGACGCATACGGTCAAATTCCGGAACGCCCTTACCATCATATAGGAAAAAGTCCCCAATAGTTGTTTCCGAACCAACCAGACCGGCACTTGTTATAAAAAAATCTGTCATACTGTGGATACATCCGGCAAATGATTGCATCAGAATGTTGTATCCTTTTTCGGGTAAGATATCTAAAATAATATTACATAGAGGGAAATAGTAAGTCATCATTGTGTTGTGTCCTAAAACAATACCACCGTCGGTCGTCATATTACCTGTTGCAATAAACGAACTGCAGGATTGTTTTTTAGGATCATGTGAATTAGGCGATATCGTATCTTTCACGGAAGGCCACCAATACATCCATAGTTCTGCAATGCCATTGTAAGTTATAATTTCATCCCGATTCGTCATATTACCCGCTGCTTTCATTCCTTCCACTATCCCCTCAATTTCATTAAGATTCTCAATATCGATTTTAGGAATGAACATTTTGCCCGCTTTCTGAACAAGCCATTTCCAATCAATAGCAGTCCTGTAGTACCAGGCTTCGCTTAGTATTCTGAGAGATTCCTTTATCTCTTCAGCAAGCAAGTAACCATGTTGGAAACCACGCTCTTCTGGCATTCCCTCAATGTGAAGGTAGATCCATCCATTTTTCTCATGGCGATTTGCCTTTGACAGCCATGCTTTCTGCTCATTTGTAAGCTGATCATTAGTCTGACCACAAACCAGAGTTGTACAAATGCAAGCCGATATTAGAAGAATGATTACTGTTTTTTTCATAATGTCAAAATTATCAAATTATTGAAATATGTAATTATCAACTATAAATCCTTCAGAATCCCGATTCCCATAAAGGGCTATTTCACTAAATTGTCCTTTTTTCCGAATTTAGTTTAATTATTCTTTTTATTGGCAGCAGCTTTTTTTGCTGCTTCGAGATGAAGATATGCCTCATGGTGGTATATGGCTTGCTCTCTTCTTAAATCCCAGCTTTTCTGAAGCGTTTCCAATGCTTCCTGATATCTGCCCTGCTTATACAGCCCCCAACCCTTTGTGTGTAAACAATCATAATTTTCAGGACTTAATTCCAGAGCCTTATCAGCAAGTTCCAACCCTTCGTTAATGTCTCGATCTTTATCTATCAGAAAATAGGCAAGGAAATTCATAATGTCAGGAACTTCAGGTTCTAATGCAAGGGTTTCACGAAAAAATATCTCAGCCTGATCTATGATACCTGCATCCGAATAAACATTAGCCAGAATCCATGTTATTGCTGCCTCATTTGTCGAGTAATTGGCTTTAAATATAGTTTTCAATTTCTCAGTATATCGATTTGCCGAAATAGTATTTCCCTCAGCTAATGACAGGACAGCTTGTCGGTAAATCAGATCAAAATCATCAGGGAAATCCTGTTCAGCTTGTTTATACAGTTTCTTCTCTTTCTTATATTGACCAGTTTTATGATATGCAAATCCAAGATTTGTATAGTTTTTAATCCACGCAGGCTTAACGCCCCATTTTTTATATATCTGAAGTGCCTTTTTAAATTCAGGGATCGCTTTATCAAATTGATTAACTACAACGTTTTCCACACCTAAACTATAATAAACATTGGGCCTCTGATCATCAATTTCCTTGAATTGGCCAAGGTATTTAATTGATTCATATGGAGTTTCAAAACAATCAGCATATAAATAGTTTAGATTAATCTTTTGTTTCAAGGTCATCTTATCCCTCTTTGCATAAAGTTTGTGACACCATTCTTTCGCCTGTTTGTATAAGCCCTGATTTCCAAATGCAAAAGAAATTTGTATTTGAGCATCAATATAATTTGAGTCTATTTCATTTGCTTGAAATAACAGTTTTATTGCTTCAGGAAAGTCATTTTTATCAAATGCATTCTTACCCATTAAGTAAAACCGATATGCATCCGGAGAATTAGTTGACACAGGATTTTGGAAGCCCAGGGTAGCCTGCTCTCTCAATTTAGATATAATCAGAAAATTCTTTACCATTATTGAAAGTGAATCAGTAATATGAAGGATATTATTAGCGATGCCATCTATTTGGAAAGATTTATAGGTTTCTCCTGACTTATTATCTATTAATTGAGCATTCAGACGGATTGTAGTTCCAACCTGTTTTATACTGCCATAGATAAAGATATTTGTCTTCAATTTCTGCGAGATGTTGCTTGCAATAGCAGGGGTTATTGAAGCATAATTTTTTAACCCTTTGCTTTGAATCAGATCAGAGACTGATTCTAGTTGTCTCACTAATAATTCCTCGGAGTTCGTCAGATTATTGATTAATATATCCTGAATTCCATCCTGCCAAACATTCCAGGTGGTATCATTTGTCATATTCTGAAATGGCATTACAGCAACAGAAATTCTTTGACCTGATGATCTCAATCTTTCCAGGGAGTTAGGTTTGAATATCTTAGGATATGCAAGGATTATTACAGCTATTATAAGAATTGCATTTAATACATAACTTGCTCTCAGTTTACTTTTAACAGGTTTTGTTACAACCTCTTTGCCTTTTAATTCTTCAAGTGATTCGGTTTTCTTTATCCCTTGTGGAGTAAAATCAAAAATCCATGACAGAATTACAACAACTGGGAGTCCTGCCCCAAGCAATAGTATAACCAGCTTAGCAATCCATGCAGGCAGACTTAATGGGTCAACAAGATTATTGGTTACTTCAATGATGATATAAGCTGTTGCAGCATAGGTAGTCACCACGGTGAAGACTTTCCGTCTCTTCAGCTCCTGCCACAACCTGATCAATTTGTTTGACCTTTCTGACATTTGAAAATTTATTTCCTGATGCTTTATACTTCAAAATTCTTCCATTCGTATTTCACCCGTTCCATTAATTTTTTGAATCTTTCATCATTGCGGATGTTTTTAAGAAGCGGATCATATTCATTCAGAAATGGGTAATTTATGCTTCCAAGATTTATTGAAAGGTTCAGCCATTCAATTGCTTTCCCGGTTTCTTGAGTGATAGAATAACATTCTGCTATGGCTAACGAATAACTTGAGTCTTTTTTTGCCCACCTTTCAAGATTTGAGTCAAGTGAACCTAAAGGTGATTTCTCCCCAAGCAAGGCAGATTTCAAGACGTTAAGTAATTTAAACACATAATTCTGTGGAATTTCCTTTCCAAGTTTGTCAATGGCAGAAATGGCTTTCCCAAGAAAAGTCAGCCAGGCACTCAACCAGAAAAGAACTTCAGCATAATTAGGATCAAAACTCAGTACCCGGTTATAATCATGAATTGATTTTTGGACGTTTTCGCCAGCTAATTCTAATGTTCCCCTCAGAAAAAATCCATGGATAGAATCTGCATCTATAGCAAATATCTTATTAACATATTCAGATGCTGTTTTCAAACATTTTTCATCAATTCTGTAACCCAAATTCCAGTATTGATAGTTTATATACCTCAATTGCGAATACAAAAGTGCGTTTTCGCCCTCGATTTCAAGAGCTTTTTGAAGGAGTTGTTCGGCCTGGCTAAGTTCGGATTCGGTCCATGCATCCATTGCTTGCTTTGCCCTGAAATAATATTCATATGCTTTTACATTTTCGATTGGGAGATGTGCTATTCTTTTCTTCTCCTCCGGATTTAGTCTTATTTTCAGTGCATCTGCTATGGATTGGGATACCCTCTCCTGAATATCAAATACATCGTCCAGTTTACCGTTGTATTTATCAGCCCATAGATGAGTATCGGTCATTCCATCAATAAGTTGAGCTGTGATCCGGAGGTTATTCCCGGCTTTACGGACACTTCCTTTAAGAACGTACCGGACATTTACTGATTTCACTATTTCGGGAATAGTCTTTTTCGTTCCCTTAAAGGTCATTGCCGAGCTTCTTGAAATCACCAGAAGATTATTGATATGAGAAAGGTCAGTGATTATTTCTTCTGTTAATCCATCGCTAAAGTACTCCTGATCAGGATCGGGACTTATATTCTCAAATGGTAGTACAATAAGTGATTTCCCCAATGTGGAAATTGCTGCAGGTTTGCTTTCAGTCTTTTCTTCCTCTGATTTTTGCTTGCCAACAATCTGGAAATCCTTATATTTCAGATACCACTTGATGATAATATCAAGATTAACAAGAACCGGTTTTACCTGTTCAGGATCAAAATCTTTGGGATGAGCACCATAGGTTGAAAGTTCACTCAGCCCATGCATAGAAGTTATTATGTGTGAAGGAACTTTTCGCTCTTTATGCAGTTTGTCTATGATCCCTTTCAGAGGTTCGGACTTGCGAGGTCTACTTAATTCACATTCACAAAGATCAGTGTTTATCACTTCAAGGCATCTTCTTGAATACAGGAGAATCATGTTCTCATCATCAGCTTTGATCAGCCGTTCAAGTTCTTTCTCCAGATCGGGGAACTGACCTTTGAGCGATTCACAGAGTTTCTCAATTTCTTTTATTTCTGCTGACCAGATTGCCATTGGCTTAATAAAAGGTTCTCATTTTATATACGTAAAGTTAAACTATACATATGCCAAAGTCAAGCTATCCCCGATTTTCGGTTAATTCAATGATATCAGTGATGGGAAAGAGATTAAAGCCTGGATTGATCCATATGCCTGATATAGGATTAGAGCTATATTATTATTTGGAGGCATATATTTATGTTAAATCAGATTCGATTTAAGAACAGACAGACAACTTATAACTGTCAGTATATTTTACAGATAACTCAACCACCAATTATCTTTATTGCTGGCTTCATAAATCATATATCTTTCTGTTAAAGAATATAAAAGAATCAAAGTTCCGATCGAGATCAGGTAATCCAGTCGAAGGGAATAACCATTACCGGCAAGTATACCGCAATAACTGCAAGAATAGTCCAGTACTATTAATACCATTACAACTCCCCACAAAAGGTCTATGGACTCTATTCTGTATTTGGCGAGTTGGTTCACATGAACAAATTTACGTCAACAGAACGCCAAAGTCAATTTACTCCCCCTGGGGATCTACCCTTTATACACATTTTTCATTTTAAATCTTACGCATTCATTATGTGTAAATTACATATTGTTATAGGTAACATATTTATTGTATTGCATATATTACTTACTGTATCACAATATGAGTTTATTACTGTTTGTTCTGTGGGATCTCATAAATTCCCATTACAATTAATGATTCGGGGATTGGTAAAATGATAATAAATCCTGAAAGGATTTAACAAAGGCACCACAAATTGTGGTGCGACATGAATAACCTCCGGTGAAACCGGAGGTCGGCAATCCCCCACCACTTATCAGCTCTGAAGGAGCTGAATATGCAGTCCACGTGATCCAGCAATCGTCGATAGCTGGTTATGGTTAAAAAAATATTAAGGCCTTTCAGGGCTTTGGATCTTAACCATTCAACATTCCGGTCAGGTATTGAAGAGGTGTAGAAATGAAGAACCGCTTACCGCCCTTAGGAAGGAGTTCGCCGAAGGTAATCCCAATGAAATAACCGGATTTTACAGTAAGACAGATGTGTATAAAGGTTTGATATTTTCCTGTCAATTAATTATCTCCTGGTTTGCATGGAATGCCCGGGACGACAATATGCAGTTGCTGGAACCTGGTATGGCGTACACAGTTGAACCGGGGATTTATCTGCCTGATCGCAACGGTGCGCGGGTGGAAGATAACGTTGTGGTGACCGAAACAGGTTCGGAGAGTCTGAGCGATATGCCGCGCGAAATGAGGGTGGTGGGCTGATCTTTCAGAATTATTTACTATTCAGAAAATTCACAAGTATTTTTGCATGCAATTCCGGCTCTTCAATAAAAGGGTAATGCCCTGATTTTTCGAACATGATAAATTTTGCCTGCGGCATAAATGACTTAAATTGAATAGAGTATTTCGGTATTGCAACACGGTCAAAACGTCCGGCAATTATTAAAGTGGGTACTTTTATTTTTTTCAGATGACCCCTGAAATCAACAGAGGAAAGATCTCCACCCAGAACAATATCGGCATCAGGACCAGCTATCTGTTTATATACTTCCAGACTGAAGGATTTGTTTGAGTAGGTGGGGTAAGGTACATTAGAAGGATCATAATAAAAAGATAAGCTAAGGGGCATTTCACCCTGAATCTTCTGATAGACAGAATCGGTAGATAGCATCCCTTCCTGACGAAGAGAATCCAGACGATGCCAAAGTTCGGGTAACTGATTCTCTAACTGATAATTCCAATTGTCATTGTTCCCTTTTTGCCACATTTCCGCACTATGAATTGTATTTGCCAGAATAAGCCGCTTGACAGATCCCGGATATTTCAAAGCATAAGCCTGTGCTACCATGCCGCCGTAAGAGTGTCCGTAAATGTTAAGCGGTTCAAGATTTAAGGCATTGCGAAATGCTTCTATTTCGTCAACATCATTTTGAAATGAATATTCTGAGAGATTCTGGGCTTCGGAGGAAAGCCCCCGGCCGAATGCATCAAAGTAAATCAGCTGAACAAAGTCAGCAAGTCTGTCCAAATAAGGTTGAAAATAAAAGTGCGAACCTCCCGGGCCGCCCGGAATAATAAGGAAAGGTTCTCCTTTTCCTGTCATATTGTACCATATATGATGTCCATTAATAGTAACTAACTTACCTCCTGATTCTTTATTTGAATTCTGAGCAAAACCACTTTCCCCAATAGAGAAAAAGGAAATTACTATATAAAAAATGATAAAAGCCTTCATCTTTATTTAAGATTTATTTCGATCCATTGAAGTAACCATACCATCCCAATTGAATATTTATAAAGACATTAAGTATTCTAACAATATATCAAAATTACTGCTTTTATTAACGGAAATCAAGTATCAGTCTGGTCAGCATAGTCCTTGCTTACTAATGATCATAATACTATTATTAATCAATAAAATAAACCTTTGACATAAAAAATTGACTTCAGTTTGAATATGGTGTAACTTTGGTACTATGTAGAAATCAATCAGAAATCACAAACTCATATGAAAAAAATGAATGTGGTATTTTTATGTCTGTTTTGCTTTTCCGCCTGCTTACCGGTAATTGTAGGCCAAAAACAAGCCTCCACACCAACGAGTAGCTCTGAAAATGATCAAAGTGCATACACTGAAGGTTCGGTTTACATTCTGGAATTTATGCGCACAAAATACGGAGCAACCAACGAGTACATGAAACACCTTGCCTTCGAATGGGGGAAAGTTCTTAATGAAGCAAAGAAAGAGGGTTTGATCCTTTCATATAAGGTTTTCATCGGTCCGCCTGCAAACAGAGAAGACTGGGACGTTATGACCTGGTACGAAGTCAAAGACATGGCAGCCCTGGATGGTCTCGATGACAAATTGAATTCTCTCTCATCCAGGATTCTAGGTCCTTCAAAGGAACAGGAGGAAGCAGCATTAAAACGCTCAGAAATCCGGGAGGTGCTGGGAATGAAGATCGTACGTGAAGCAATACTGAAACAACAATAAATGCCAGATAACTGGTTGAAACGGGCAAATTTATGCACCCACAAATTTCTGGACCAGGCGCAAAGAGCTAAATTTTGTGACTAACAAAGCAAGATAAAATCTTTATAACAGTAAAATAAGAATCCAAATGAGATTGTTGTTATTGGTTATTTCAATCGGGCTTTGTTCGATTTCTTTTTGTCAAGACACATGTTTTGTCACAATTAAATATGGCGAAAATCCTGATGCCGGAAAGTATGCTCATTTAAACGGGATACGTATGTATTATGAAACCTATGGAGATCCGACCAGACAACCCTTGCTATTAATTCATGGGAATGGCGGATACATCTATGCTGAAAGATGCCAGATTGAGTATTTTAAAAATAAATATTACATAATCATTGGCGATAGCAGATTCCATGGAAAGAGCGAAAATGGTTCTGAAGAACTGACCTATGATTTAATGGCTGAAGACTATAATGCTTTGCTTGACTATTTAAAAATAGATTCTGCTTATATCATTGGACAAAGTGACGGGGGAATTATAGGTTTATTAATGGCAATGAATTATCCGAAGAAAGTAAAAAAACTGGTTTCAACAGCCCCGAATCTGAGAGCCGACACAACTGCATTACCGGAATGGTATGTAGAGTTCAACGAGAATGATTTAAAAAAGGCAGATGAAAAAATCAGTCGTGGTGATACATCTGCTGATCTTTTTAGGTTAAGAACACAAATAAACCTAATGGTGGAATATCCGAATATAAAGGACAGTGAGCTTAACAGGATTCAGGCGCCGGTTCTGATAATTGCCGGAGATGGAGACCTGATAAAACTTGAACACATCCTGGATATCTACCGGAATATTCCACAAGTACAACTATTTGTCATGCCTGGAGCTACTCATTTTATGTTAAGGGAGGAATATCGGTTGTTTAATCAGATTACAGAACGATTTCTTGATAATCCATTTAGAAGGCCGACGACGAAAGAGCAATTATTAAAATAGATACCATTCTGCATCCCAATAATATAGTTAGAACAGGTAGATTTCTTAAACAGATAAAATAGTGAATAAACTTGACCTAAGTTAAAGCATAGCGTAATTTTGATATAGAATTCATCCATAAAAAGTTAATCTCAATAGCTGCAAAATGAAAAAAACTGTAATGCTTATATTAGCCTGTGTAATCTTAACCGGATGCAACAAATCGCCGGTTGTTGATATATTTGCAGAAGCCAGGGCAATAAATGCCATTGAAGAACAGTGGACTGCTGCAATAATAGCAAAAGACATTGATAAGATCCTGAGCATTTTTGCTCCGGAAGCCGTTGTTATGAATGCTAATACTCCAGCCAGTGTTGGTCTTCAGTCTATCAGAAAATCGCAGGAATTGTGGTTTTCGGATACAACAGTCTTTCATGACACGTTTACTTCAACCGTTGATACAATTGAAGTTTCGACTTCAGGAGACCTCGCCTATGTAAGAGGACACAGTCAGCTGAGCATCAACACACATGACGGGATTGTTAAAGAACAAGATAAATGGATTACTATATTTAGAAAGGTAGACGGGGAATGGAAAGC
>DCVC01000370.1:5019-12195 GCA_002328625.1 Bacteroidales bacterium UBA2198 | reverse complement strand
TTCCCCCACAGGCCCAGGATGTCGGGTCCCTCGTGTGTATGAGTCGAAGCAATTATTGCATATGTAATGCCTGCATCTGAAGGAATGCGGTTTCTTACATCAATTACGTCATCGTACATAAACCCTATAACATCAAGAACAATAATTGCCAGACGAACATTGCCACAATCAATTATCATGGTTCTTGCCCATAGGTCATCATGTATTCCATTGGCAGCTCTTTTGTTGCCAAAACCGGCAATCCAGACAGGATCAAATACACCATTACCGTTTCCATCAATGAAAGTATCCCCGTCGGCAGGATTATATTTCGCGTCGTTGTTTTTATCAGCCCACCTGTCAGGAATCTCTGGTGTTATTGGTAAAGCGGCAAATCCGGCAAACAATATTGCAGGTTCCGTGTTTATTATTTTCATATCAGCCAGATAGCCGGGATTTCTGTCTTTGAGGTTCGAACTGAACCAGAATGCCATCACCATAATCAAAAGAATCAAAACCAATCCTGATATTTTTAAAAACAGCTTCATTATTATTGAATTAATTTATGTGACAATATAGCAAAGTTGCCGGTTTGAAGCAATAACTAAAAAAGAAAAGTAATACCTGATTAGTTAATTCGTGTCCTTTTGGGAGTTTTCTGAAAGTACTCTCCGGTCAAGCTTCTTTTAGTTCTAACTAAAGAGGTTGTATCAAAAAATCATAAAAACCACTTTGTTTACGACAGAAAAATTAATTTTGCTTTTCTGTTTTATGCGACAACACCAAATTCATACCGTCTTTAACAAAATTTTTCCAATTAAATCAAATTATCAATATGACTGAGATAAAATCGGCGGTTATTATCGGTGCCGGAATAGGCGGGATAACGACAGCCGTGTATCTGGCAAAGCAAGGTTTTTCCGTAAAGGTCTATGAAAAGAATTCATCACCAGGGGGGCGTTGCAGTCAGCTTATCCGGAATGGTCACAGGTTTGATCTGGGTGCTACAATGCTTCTTATGCCAGGTATTTACCGGTCAGTTTTTAAATCTCTGGGGCTTGACCTTGAAGAAACCGTAGGTATAACTCCATTAGAAGACCTCTATAAAATCTACTTCGATAATGGAGAAATCCTCTCTTTTACATCTGATGAAGAGAGAATGAAGGAACAGCTTGAACGTTTTGAATCTGGGAGTTTTAAAAGATCATTGAAATATGTTGCAAAGGGTTATGAAATTTTTAAAATTTCAATGGAACGACTGATAGATAGAAATTTCTACAATATCTTCCAGTTTGTCAATCTGAAGAATGTTCCTCTCCTTTTCAGGATCAAAGCTTTCACTCCTCACTTCAATTATGCCCGCAGGTATTTTAAGCATCCCCATCTGCTCATGGCGTATACTTTCCAGAATATTTATGTCGGACAAAGCCCATTCACCTCCCCTGCATTATTTTCGATGGTTCCGGCTGCCGAACTTACAGAGGGCTCATTCTTTCCATCCGGGGGAGGAATGTTCAAGGTAGTCGAAAAAATAATGGAGGCAGCGATCAAGGAGGGTGTTCAGTTCAGTTTTGATTCTCCGGTAAAAAAGATTATTATCACTGGAAGAAAGGCGGAGGGAATCATTCTTGAAAGCGGAACCGAAATAAAGTCCGGGATTGTTGTGGCAAACGCTGATCTTCCTTATGTTTATCGCGAATTGCTTCCTGACAGAAAAGCTTCATCCCGCATTGATAAGCTTGAATATTCCTGTTCTGCGATCTGCTTTCACTGGGGTCTTGATAAAACTTATAATCAGCTCGGGCACCATAGTGTTTTCCTCTCAGATGGTTTTCGTAATGGCCTTGACAGGATTTTTAAAGATAAGTCGGTGAGTGACACTCCCAGTTTTTATATTCATGCCCCTGTCAGGACGGATCCGGAAGCTGCTCCACCGGATCAGGATACTCTTTCAGTAATAGTGGCGGCTGGCCATATTGATAAAAATCATAACCAGGAATGGGAAAAAATAAAGGACAGAACAAGGAAAGCAGTGATTACCCGTTTAAAGCAACAGGGACTTGAAGATATCGAAAACCATATTAAATTTGAGATCTGTTATACTCCGGTGAGCTGGGAAAATTCATGTAACATATCCAGAGGTTCCGTGTTCGGAAGCGTTGGTCATAATATCTTTCAAATGGGATATTTTCGGCCCCATAACCGCCATGATAAGTATAAAAACCTTTATTTTGCGGGAGGAAGTACACATCCGGGGAATGGAATCCCCAATGTTTTGCTTTCAGCAAAACTTGTATCGGAACGTATTTTGAAAGAAACTCAACAGAATCGGGATTAAATTTTAACCACTCACTGTTAATGAATTCACAGAAAGATAATTTCATAGAAATATATAATTCGATTGATTTTCATGCGATAAAAGATCATCCCAACATTCTTATTGCTGCTAATTTCTGGGACAGGGAGAGATTCTGCGCTGCCAGAACCTGCTATAAATTCATGCGCAGGATTGATGATCTGATAGATAATCACAAAGCAAGTTACAGTATTATTGACGATGAAGAAAAAAAAGAATTTATTAAAGGTGTCAACGACTGGCTGAAAATGATAACCAATGGTGAAGATTGCAATCATGAGCAAAAAGATCTGACTGAAACAATTAAAACATTCCGGATCCCTTCCTGGCCGCTGGAATCATTTGCAAAATCGATGATCTACGATATATTTCATGATGGATTTTCAACACTGGATGCCTTTCTTGAATATGCCCAGGGAGCATCAGTGGCTCCGGCATCAATATTTGTTCATCTTGCAGGACTTACAAAAAAGAATGGTGTTTACAATGATCCTTCTTTCGATGTAAAAAATGCTGCAACACCCTGTGCTATATTTAGTTATCTGGTTCATATTATCCGCGACTTCCAGAAAGACCAGCTCAATAATCTGAACTACTTTGCTGATGATTTGATGGTAAAGCACAGGCTTTCAAGACAGGAATTAAGAGATATAGCAAATGGGAGCCCTGTTACCCCCGGTTTTCGTAAGCTGATAAATGAGTATTATACATTAGCAGACAAATACCGCCAGGAAACCCTTGAGGTCATTTACAGGATCCGGCCTTTGATTGAATCACGTTATCAGCTCAGTCTGGAAATAATATTCAGCCTTTATCTTATGGTGTTTGAGAGAATCGATATTCAAAAAGGAAGTTTTATATCTTCCGAACTTAACCCGACACCCGATGAAACGAGGCAACGGGTTTACGAAACTATTTTGAAATTCCGGCCCGTTTAATAATGAAAATAGTCTTGATCATAGAATTTCCCATTTGATATGACTATCAGGTCAAAGAGAAATGGGAGCCGGGTATTCTTCCTCAAAAAATCTTAAGTCCCGGAAGGACATTTCTGATAAAGTCACCTTAACTGAAGGAGGGCGAGATGGGACGTTGCTTCTGGCAGAAAAAAATCCTCAAAAAACTGATTGAGGCATCAAGCAACTAATATTTCTTTAACATTGGCATAAGTTTTGTCATAGCTTATTTGTTAAACACGTTCTTCTAATATTTAATGTCATGAAAAGAATTTTACTCACCTCATTTCTTGCAATCCTGGTTGCAGCAGGGGCAACAATTATGGCACAGAATTATCCCGATGAATATCTCGGTCTTCCGGGAGATAATCTTAATCTCTATGCCGTAATGAAATTGTTCCAGGAATCTGAGACCCTTGAAGGTTTTGAAAGAAGCCTTAATGATGAAAACTCAAGGATCAATAATCTCGACCTGAATGGAGATAACTATATTGATTATGTCAGAGTAATTAATTATGTTGACGGCGATGTTCATACAATCGTTTTACAGGCTGTACTTGACCGTAACGAAAGTCAGGATGTAGCTGTGTTTACCGTTCAGCGGTTCAGCAATGGATCAGTCCAGATACAGCTTGTTGGCGATGAAATACTTTACGGCAGGAATTATATTATTGAACCGATATTTGATGAGACACCAAATCCCGGCTATATCGGACGGACAAACAGGCGGAACGTGACAGTTGTCAGGACCACAACTGTTGAAATTGCCTCGTGGCCTCTTATCAGATTCATTTATCGCCCTAACTATGTTGTCTGGCGTTCGTCGTGGTACTGGGGTTATTATCCTTCTTACTGGCGTCCATGGAGGCCATATTACTGGCACTATTATTACGGTTACCATTATCACTGGCACCCTGTTTATTACGGACATTACCGTCGGTGGCACCAGCACCGTTATGTACACTGGAACGACTATTATTACAACAGGATAAGGGTTATCGCTCCAGTGGTGAATATAAATATTAAAGCCGGGAACTATAAAACCACTTATTCACGGCCGGAGTCCAGAAGAGAGGGTGAAACTTTGTTCGCCAAAACCCATCCCGAGCAGTATAAAAGGTCTGCTGCTGTATCTTCAGGCACCAGCCAGACAAGAAGATCAGTTTCTCAGTCATCTTCCGAAAGGCAGGCTTCAGGAACAAGTGTAAGCACAACACGCCGGTCAACTACAACTATAAATCAGAGAAGTGGTACAAACTCATCTGTGGAACAGAGGGCGGGTACTTCACGCAGGTCGCCGGCAGCTGTTTCTGACAGAGCCTCCTCAAAGCCTGAATCGGGTCAGAAGGCACAAAGCAGCAGAACATCAAGGCAGTCAACTGGTGCTGTGGGTTCTTCAAACCGCAGGAGCAGTGAAAACAAATCAGCCGGTACCCAAAAGAAAAGTGAAACTGCAAAAGAGTCAGAAAAAAGCAACAGTTCAAGAAGGAAATAGATAGATCCGGTTAATTTCAGCCCAACGTGGTATCATTATTATTACCCCGTTGGGTTTTTTCTTAAAAATCCCCATATTGTTGCTATAGCGACAAATGACATGGCTATTAATGCTGAAAAGAAAATCGTCCGGTAATCATCCTGCCGTTTGATGGCAATACCAATGAAGGCCCATATCACTGATAAGCCGATAAAGGGATTCCATAAATTATATAAGGCTAATACAGTGATAATGGTTCCGGCAGCAATCATCATAATGGTCCAGGTCTCATCGGAAATACCGAGCCTGCCGAAGTTATAATTAACAAGCAGGGCAGTCACATTAGCGATAGTCGCAATACAGATCCATCCCAGGTAAATACCAAATGCTGCTTTGAAAATCCACGGGGATGTACTCCTGAGGTAAATATTTATATAAATCAAAGTTACGAGCAATCCAAGCATTACTGACAGAGATAATGGAAGTTTGCCATAATGCCAGAATACAATCCAGAGGGCATTCAGAGCACATGAGATGCCAAAGAGCCAGCTTATTCCTGAAACTATCTCCTGGTTTGATGCTTTAAACTGGATTATGCAGTATAATAATAACAGTAAGTAGATAATTCCCCATATTGAGAATGTAAGACCTGCTGGGACAAAAAGGTTCGGAAATGAATCTGAAAGTTCTCCTGTTGTTTTATTATTCAGGGGCAGGGCATTTGCCAGATAGTTCATAACCATCATGATTACAAACATAAGAATGTTTATGTACTTCAGCATTGTTGAATGATTTTGGAGTTTAGTGTATTAATATTTTGCACTTAAGGAGTCCTGATTAAAAAGCGGCAATAAATCCGGCATTTACTTTTCCATGAGATATACCTGAGAATTGATAGGTGTATTCACCAACAACCCTCAGGTTTCTTCGTAATATGTAACCAGCATGCAGTGTAAGCGAGCTGTAATCAAGGGGATCCCATTCAGATTCCACCCAGTTGACAAGACCGGTCATATACCACTTGCTCATATCACCTCTGGGGGAAAAAATGAGTTCTGCAAATCCTCCGGTGGTACTGACATCAGACATAGTCGAAACCGGGAATCCCTGAATCAGAACTTCCGAATCGGTTCTTTTGATCCATTGAAAATTGATTATGAATTTCTCTTCAAAATCAATTGTAATATCCGGCCCGAACATTTTGATTTTACTTGTAACGGGAGGGCCGATCAGACCCTGAACAAGTTCTTTCCCGGTATACCCGAAAAATCCTACGGAAAAATATTTACCAATCGACTGGGATAACCTGAGCATAAAATTCTTGTATTTATCCTTATCAAAAAAATACCTGTCATCCGCTTCACCTATCCCTGCACCATTTACAATCTGACCAACCACATCAGTGCCCGTAGAAAAACCTTTTTCTAAAACTAAACCCCTGTCATATTTCATATTCGCCGATGAGGTCCCAGGAGAAGAACCGTAAATCTTATAGGGTTCCAGCGTGTATCTGAGTTCCCCTTTAAACAATGGATCAGATACCTGGAATTGTCCGGCGTAAAGGTTAATTCCTGATCCAAAAAAATCGTGATACATCAGGAATGCATCCTCGACTCCTGCAATTGATCCTCTTTCGTTAAAGAAAAAATAGAAATAATAGGATAGTTTCTCTGAGATCTCGCCTCCTGACAAAATTTTCAGAATAAAAGGAGTTCCGAAATCGGCACTTTCATTATTGCCGAAATTGTAAGAAACCAATCCGTCCATCCTGATCGCCAGTGGTAGTTCTCTCAGAAGTGATAGTTTTTGATCGCCTGTTTCGATAAAGTACCTTGGGGATTCATATTCAGTCAACCTGAACCCGTTTCCTGCAAACTCATCGCCAAATGCTTTAAGCCTGGGCATCACCGGTGAATGGCAAACCTGGCAGCTTATCTGGTATTTACGGGCAAAGGCGGGAATGGCATTAATGATGTATTCAGGGAAAAATACCAAAATAATAACTGCAGACAATGCAAACTTAAAATGAGTGTATCTTTTCATATTCTTCAGATTAAAATTCATTCCTGACTTGGATCGTCATGGTAAAATCTTTACACTGGTTGAGTGGTCATTGACCATAAGAATTTCCGATTCATCCTCAGGAACTTTAAGAAAATCGGCAACAGGTTTTACCAGGAGCTGGTAATTAAGTACTGCTCTGGCGTTCATCACACCTGGGGCAGCATCGTAAGGTATCCTGAAAGTGTATTTCTCAACCTTGGTCTCCCTCGGGCCTATCCGGTAATCAACACCCAGTTTTGCAGTGTTCCACTGCATAATTGTCATTCGTCCCTCAGGATCAAAATAGGGCATTCTGAAGATCCTGTTTCCCGAAGGGATCCCGTCACGCTGAACTCCCTTAAAATCGG
>DCVC01000370.1:0-4983 GCA_002328625.1 Bacteroidales bacterium UBA2198 | reverse complement strand
GTCCTCGACTGAGCCTGTCGGGAATTTATGCCCTGTCTTCTGATTAAACAGGGCAACTTTAAATATGATGACTTCTCCCGGCTCGGCTTCACGTATATCAGGTTCTATCCTTAGTTCAATTGTTCCCCTGACTTTCCCGGGATCGTGAGCGCCATGGAATAAATGTAGCCTGGAATCATTATAAGGTTTTGTCATAAGCGCATTCAGGTAAGGGCCTCCTTTGGGCATATGGCAATCCTGGCACTTCACCCCTTCCTTTGAATAAGGACCTTCCTTCCACTCAAGCTGGGTACTTTTGACCCATATATCAAAAGGATTTTTTTCGTTATGGCAGTTACCGCAAAACTCCGTGGTCTTGTAGAAATCATTGGCAATAATCTTATGAGCAGGTGATTCAACTCCGGCTGCACGGCCTGAATATTTTGTCATCCCGGGTTTAATGAGGTAACTGAAATTATAGGGAGGATCCGTCTGGGCAGACCGGGTAAGGTGACAAACCTCACAAGAGACAGATTCGTTTGCCATACTGTTGGCTTCCGGTCTTGGCGGTGGCAATGATCCGCCCATGAATGCAAGAGGAGCATGGCACCCGTTGCATCCGTCAACAGCTTCTTTCAATTCCGGTTTTACTCTGGAATGAGCAACTGCAAGATCAAAATATTCTATTTCGTCCCAATGGTGCGTATAAGCCTGTGACATCAAGGACTGTGACCATTGCTCATAAATACCCGGGTGGCACGATCGGCATTTCTTTGCCGTCTCAAAATCCTTATACGAATACCTGCCCTTCATGTCTTCCTGCGTCAGGATCCTGCTGACACTGTATGCTGTAAGAAGTACCAGAAGAATTAATGCAGGAACAATCAGGAATAATTTTTTGATACTTTTTCTTCTTCTCATAGGATCAGGATTTTTTCATTTTCAAAAGATATAAAAAAATCATTAAAATGCTACAGGGATTCTCTTTATTCTTCAAACTGTCAGGTATTCACTCCTTTTTGTTCGCCCCTTTCTGTTTTATAAAGAGGGAAAGATTATTATTATTCAATGTATTACAGGGGAACCTAATTCATGGGAACTATCATAATGAACACAATGATTGAATCAGTAAATGAATCCGAGTGAAATATGAACCACAATTGTTTAATCTTTTAAATAATTCGTTAATTTTGAAGTGTTTTCTGACCTGATAAAACATTTAAAAGAGTTAATTGTTATTTGCAAGGAAACAGAATTGCGATATGTTAACACTTTACAGGGATGTCTCTTTTAAAATAAGCAGGCTTGTAACAAGATCATACAGCACCTCTTTTTCTATTGCAGTCCGGTTTCTGAAACCTGAACTTCAAAGAGCTATTTACAGCATTTATGGGTTTGTCAGACTGGCTGATGAAATAGTTGATACCTTCCACGATTTTGATAAGGAGTCCCTGCTTGCCAATTTTGAAAGAGATTTTTATGATGCATTAAAACATGGTATAAGTTTGAATCCTGTGTTGAATTCCTTTCAGGAAACTGTCAGGATTTATAAAATCGATGACAAGTTGATTCAGGCTTTTCTTACAAGCATGAAAACTGATCTTGTCAAGAATGATCATTGCTCAAAGGACGAGACAGATGATTATATATATGGATCTGCAGAAGCAGTGGGATTAATGTGCCTGAAGGTTTATACAGAAGGCGATCAGGCTCTATTTGACGAACTTAAACAACCTGCCAAAAAACTCGGGGCAGCATTTCAGAAAGTTAATTTCCTGCGCGATCTGAAAAATGACATGGAATTATTAAACAGGCGATATTTTCATGGCATTGTGGAAAAAGATTTTGACGAGGAGATAAAAAACGAAATCATTAATGACATTGATAATGATTTTTCATTTTCATTCACCGGATTAAAAAAACTGCCTCAGAATTCAAAGCTGGGTGTTCTTATTGCCTACTGTTATTTCAGAAGTCTACTGAAGAAAATAAAAAGGACACCAGCACAAAAACTTCTTGAAAAACGTATCAGAATATCCGGATTTCAGAAATTTATTTTGTTTATCAGAGCATATATAGCTTGTAAACTAAAATTGGTTTGATCACTAACGGGAAGCGTGAATAGTAATTGAAACAAGTTCTATGGAAGAGCCATTTGTGATATTGGTTGATGAAAACGATAATCAGACAGGTATAGCTGGTAAGATGGAGGCTCACAGGAAAGCTTTGCTTCACAGGGCTGTTTCGGTATTCATAGTTAATACAAAGGGAGAATGGATACTGCAACGAAGAGCTTTTGACAAATATCATTCCAATGGTTTGTGGACAAATACCTGCTGCACCCACCCTAATCCGGGTGAGTCGTGCATTGAAGCGGCAGAACGCCGTCTGAAAGAAGAGATGGGAATAGAGTGCGGACTTACTGAATTATTTTCCTTTACCTACAGGGAAAAACTTGATAATGAACTTACCGAATATGAATTTGATCACGTTTTTTTTGGAACAACATACAGTGATCCGGTAATTAATATTTCTGAGGTTGAAGAATGGGAAGCTGTTCCATATAATGACCTGAAGAATGACATCCAAAAAAATCCTGATGATTATACTTACTGGTTCAAGGAAATATTTGAAAGAGTAAATTTGCATATATCAGAACTTCAAAACAATTTAATATGATTATTCTATTAATACTTCTCTCTTTCTTTTTCATGGAATTTGTGGCATGGTCGAATCATAAGTATGTAATGCATGGCTTTCTCTGGTCGCTTCATAAAGATCATCATATGACCGATATTGCAGGAAAGGCAGTTCTACAGAAAAACGATTTTTTCTTTCTCATATATGCAATACCTGCCATTATACTCATCATAACAGGTCTGTCATATAATAATTCATATCTTCTGGCTATCGGGGGAGGAATAACTTTATATGGTTTTACCTATTTCATTATACATGATGTTGTTTTTCATCAGCGTTTGCAGATTTTCAAAAATCCCGCTAATCGTTATATTAAAGCAATAATAAGGGCCCATGGGGCGCACCACAAACCAAAAAACTCTTCTGACTTTAAAAACTTTGGCCTCCTGATATTTCCCCGAAGGTTCTTTAATTGAATACAATGCCATTATACCTTACTCTGGAGCTATGTTCATTATTCATCCCTTTAATATTAAGCTTTGATAAAAAAGTAGGATTTTATAAGAAATGGCCAATCCTTTTCCCCTCAATACTTATAACAGGGGTGTTTTTTATTCTGGTTGATATTCATTTTACCCATAAGGGTATTTGGGGATTCAATCCGCAATATCATTCGAATATGATCATTGCAGGACTACCTCTTGAAGAATGGCTCTTTTTCTTTGTCATCCCGTATTCAAGCATTTTTATCCATTTCGTACTTTTGGCATATTTCCCGGCAGCAGTTCTTTCTGATAAAATGACCAGAATTATTACAATAACTTTGATTGCTGGCCTGACCCTGCTAATTGTCACGAATTTCAATAAGACTTATACTTTGTTTTATTGTTCTTTAATGATCATTGTACTAATAATCTCCCTGTTTGAAAAAGAGAGGACAATTAACAGGTTCTATATTTCATTCCTGGTCATACTGATCCCATTCTATATTATTAATGGAATTTTAACCGGCAGCTTTATAAGTGATGAGGTTGTGTGGTATAATACCTCGGAAATTATTGGTATAAGGATCTTTACTGTCCCTCTTGAAGATGTTCCTTATGGCTTCAGCCTGATTCTGATAAATCTTTTGTTAATGAATATATTTCAGAAATTTATTTTTAGAAACCCTGGCAAATGAAATGAGTGTCACCTTTTACGATATCGGGAATTATTTTATTAAAAGGGAAAAGGGGATCAGGATCTTTTTTGTCATATTTTATGTTGTAGGACTATTGGGGATAGCAATACCATTGACCAGAAACATTTTCATGAGTCTGACACCTCTGGCTCTTCTTCTAAGTGTGACTGCCATAATCCTCTTCCACCAGGGGCGTTTGCAGGGAAGGGAGATTGCACTCTTTCTTTCAATATATCTTACGGGTTTTTTTATTGAGGCAATTGGTGTAAAAACCGGTACAATATTCGGAAATTACAGTTATGGGGCCGGATTAGGCACCAAACTTCTTGATACTCCTCTTCTCATAGGTATAAACTGGGTATTACTTGTTTACTGTACTTCAGTCATTACTGAAAATATTGCTGTTCATGTGATTTTGAAGATCATATCCTCTTCATTGATAATGATACTTTATGATGTAATACTGGAACTAATTGCACCAAAAATGGATATGTGGAGCTTTGAGGGTAATATTGTGCCTTTAAGAAATTATATTGTATGGTTTGTTCTGGCCCTGCTTTTCCATTCACTACTTAAACTTACTGGTATCAGGATCGTTAATAAAATGGCCTTTTTTATTTTATTTATTCAGGCAGTTTTTTTTATCCTCCTGATAATCTTTTTTAAACTTGCCGAATGATTTACAAAGCCTCTCATCACCCTGTTATCTATCCATTTTTCAAGTTTTACGCTATTTGGAAAATTAAGAGGAACTTTCACAGCGTATTTATTAATGGAAATTATATTAACAGAGGCCTCCCTATTCTTCTGATTTCCAATCATTCATCATGGTGGGACGGATTCTGGGCGATGTATCTTAATTTAAAATTGTTCAACCGGAAATTCTATTTCATGATGCTTGAAGAGCAACTTAAAAAACATATGTTTTTCAACAGGACAGGCGGTTACTCAATTAAAAAAGGGACAAAAAGTATTGTTGAGACAATCAATTATACTGCTGAACTTCTTTCAGATAAAAATAATCTGGTGCTCCTCTTTCCGCAAGGCAAAATTGAATCAATCTATACTCATACTCACAGGTTTGAGAAAGGTATTGAGCATATCATTAAAAAAGTGAAAGGGAATATCCAGATATTGTTTCTTGTGAACCTGATTGATTATCTCTCAAACCCTAAACCAGGTCT
>DCVC01000185.1:1705-6287 GCA_002328625.1 Bacteroidales bacterium UBA2198 | reverse complement strand
ATTTAACAGGTGCCTCAAGTACCCAGCCTTTTTCTGCAGGTTTAACTGAAAAATCACCGGTAATGTAAACAGGTTCTATCTCAGCATGAACTCTCATTGGCGATACTATAAGAGTAATAGTATTATCACCTCTCATGACAAGATCACTTATATTGAAAACACCAAACTGTCTGTCGAGCCACCATTGCCCCTCCAGGGGCTTCACTTCCTTCCCGTTTACCAGGACTCTCTGCAGATATGGCCTTTCAACCACAGCTTTGAATGTTGAATAGTCAAAACTCCCCCTGACATTAAAATGATAGGTGGCTGTGTAACCTGAATTCAGGCTGAAGGTATCACGGTCAACAGTCCGGGTCATGAACTGAACAGATGTGTTCCATGGATTTCCATTTCTGAAACCGTGATGTTTGTAAACCTTATCTGCCGCGTAATATGTATGAAGGTCTTTTTCAATTTCATTCCCGACCTGCAAATCGCAGAACTCTATTGTGAGGGCATTTTCAGTTTCTCTTGTTATTTTTAAAGGTGAGGTTTCGATAACCGGAGTTAAATTATCAGGTTTTACTGGTATACTGTAAGTACCCTGTTTTTTGGAAGGACTGAAAAGCAACAGACTGCCCGCAGGAGGAAGTTCAAATGAAATATCCAGATTTTCCCCTTCCTTTGAATAAGGGTAACCATAAATATCGCCGGTAAGGGTATTCATCTCAATCGCTTCAGCTCCGGTTAACCTGAGTGAGCCGGTTACTTGCTTTTCCAGACTTGAATTTGCCAGAAAAAGCAACTGTCCGTCAGACAGTATTCTCCGGTGGTGATAAAGGTCCCCTCCTGATACAAACGGGAACATAAGCTTCGGATCTGAAAAATACTGTACGATAGCATCCCTGGACAGGTTCTCAACAATATTTATCTTTTCAGCTTTACTGGCAAGAAATTCTTTCAATCCTTCACTTGGTTCCCCGTCAACAAGTGAAGGTAAAGAAAAGGCAATAAGCCTGCCTCCGTTTGATACAAACCTCACGATCAGTTTATATGTGGAAATATCAAGGTTTTCCATCATCGGAGGAATTACAACTGCAGAGTAGCTGCAATGTCCGACAACAAATTTCCCGTTCTTGACACTCCCCAGGTCCTTTATAATGTTTTCAGATCCAAGGTCATATTCAACCTGGTTTTTTTCCAGTGTCGTTATAAAGGTTTGAAAAGCCTGGCCGATTTCTGCAACTTTCGGATTTCGTACAGCATACGAATCATAAAGCCAGGCAGTTGTTGTCGGTTCGAGCACCAGGATGTCATTAATCTGCTTTCCTGCTGATAATGCCAATGATAACCTCGCGTAATGATCGTTGATATATCTGTAAACATTCCACCATGGTTCATGATAATCGAATGAGGGAGGGTAGTCATATTTTCTTGCTCCCGCAAGGGTAAAATAGGTAAGATGCTGGTTCATAAGATTTACTCCCAGAGCATATTCCCAGTCTCCAAGGCGTTTCATATCCGTGAAGGTAAGCTCCCAGCCGGAACCTCCATATGTCTCGCTAAGTTTTCTCTGCCTGCCTGTCTGGTTGGCAGCGCTGGCGAGCTCTTTAACCGACCGGACATTACCGAACTGCGCCCTCGGCGTCGAATCGTTCCACTGGTTGAACAGCATATCAATTGCCGGTACCTGATGCCATGCATACATCGCCATATTATCACCTCCGGGCCTCATATTTGGCCATTCGTGTTCCCAGTAGTGACCGGTGAATTTCAATCCTTTCTCTTCACACCAGGCATACCATGGTTTTGCCCACCTGTCAATGAATAACTGCAGAAGAGTCTGTGTATAATTGTGCCTCACCTTTTTCCAGTCACCCACCTCTTCATATAATGAAGGAAGCCGGGTTTTAAGGTCATAATGCCATTTTTCGAAAAACATTTCAAACAGATCTGGTGTCCAGCGGATACCTCCGGGAGAAGGTATCTCAGGCTCATCAGTAAAGGTTCCGGGTATTGTCTTGCCGAATTCTGATCCTGCATATTTTTCATATCCGGTCATAGTGACTTCAATAAACTTCTGTGTGACACCCGGATAAATAAGGTCAACATAGGAAAAACCACCATACCAGTCCGTTTTATTATAAAAAGTTTTAGAGAAAAGCAGATATTTTCCTGTTTTGTCCTTTTCATTTTCAAGAGATGACGTGATGTCTGTGAACGATCCGTTCTCTTCTTTGAGGCATAAATAGTATTTATCAGCAGTGTCGGGAAGAGTTTCAAAACGCGTCATCCTGAGACCCTGACCCTGGTTGTATGACTCAGGCATCCTGTCGGGTACATGTCCTCCGGCAAATCCGCTCGGGTATGAATTCTCATCATAGATCCAGACATTCATGCCCAGCTCTTTCCCTTTTTCGACCGTATGGCTGAAAAGTTCGAACCACTCCTCAGAGAGATACTCAGTGACAAGTCCGGGACGAGGGTGGATAAAAACCTGGCTGGTTCCCTGGTCTTTGAAATCGAGAAGAAAATTGTCTATCTCTTCTTTGGTGATTTTATAATTCCACACAAAAAAAGGTGCTGTGGTATATTCAGCAGGAGGTGATTTGAATTCAGAAGAAAGGGAGGCGAAATCATTGATTTTTACTTCATTAATTGCTTCTTTCCTGCATGAGACCATTATCAGGAAAGAGGCTGCAGAAAAAACAAGAATAGATAGGATAGTGATTCTGAAAGGTTTCATAGGTTATTGAGGTTATGGATTTTAATCAAAAGTAATAATTTAAAGAAAAAGGATTGAAATCCTTGTACTCCTTAACACACCTTCACCACTTCCATTTCCAGCAAGCCGCCCAGCTTCTTGTTTTTTGATTCAATATGCCCTACTCCGGCGGCACAGTGATGAGCCGGACCATTATGATCCATCAAAACTTCCCTGAGAGCCTTATGCTGAAGTTTCTTTGTGGCTGAATATCTGCGGGCCTTCCCATGTATGATGTGTTTGTAATGTTTTTTGTGACAAAAGAAATATAAAGGGTCTGTGAGATTCTGTAACCCATATTCACATCCATCAGAAAATAACCCGTATTATGGTCAGCCCAATACTCATTGAAGCCTGGAATTATATCAGTTTTAAGAAATACATCATCAATATTTAGTATTCTGGATTTGAAATAGGAACTCAATCCTAAGTCATACCTTTTGCGGGAAGCATTAAGTGAAATTAATAATGAGTGTTTTCTCCTGTATTTCAGATAAATATCTGTATTCTTCCGTGTTGAAGCATTGAACTCAACAGGGTAAATGAATGTATAGCCTCCTTTCAACGTTGTATTTAATTCACCAAAGGATTGTGATAACTGGAACTCAGCTTCTGAACCATATACCCTTGATTGTTCAACGTTAATTGCTTTGAATCCCATACCATCAAACATGTACTCAATAAGATTGGAGTTTTGCATAAAGAAAATTGAGAGATCAGCCTGTCCTGTCATTTTACCGATAGAGACACCCTGCTTAATTCCTAATTCTGTGCTCCAGCCCGACTCAGAGAGAATATCGGGATTCGGGATCAGTTTTATAGATCCGAGTGTTGTTGAGGCAAATTTCTCCGCAATGGAAGGATATCTGTAACCCTGGCCAAAAGAAGCTCTGAGGAAAGTATACTCGGCCATCTGCAAGTTAAGACCCGCCCTTATAATTGGCACAATCTTGTCGCTTATTCCATCAAGGGAATTGTTCTCAATCCGTATCCCGGTTACAAATTTCAGAAGGGGGAGGGGTCTTATATCGAACTGTGCAAAGCCTGCTATATTTAAGCCTTTATGGTCGCCAAAGAAATTTGAATTAACCCTGCTGTAGTTTTCCGAGATCCCTGATGTAAGATCAATAAAATCAAATAATCTGTACCATAACTGGTACTCTGAGTAAACCGACAGTGAATTACTGTTGTGCTGATCGCTCTCAGGAAGAATGTTTTGCGATGCCTGGACACGCATCCTGAAATCATGTTTGTAGTGGTTACTCTTTTTAAGTGATATGAAAGGGTCGATTGCCAGAAAGGTTCCGCGGAATTCAGCTGCTGTGGATTCTGACTGTTTAAGGGCTCCTGCTTCAGCATCTTCCCAGATCAGGAAATCTTTTTTTACATTATAACCTCCGTTAAGGTTCAGACCATAGGTCAGGCCTTCTATCTTACTGTTGAAGTGTTTTAATTTCAGACTGAGACGTCCAAGTTTTTCCCAGTTTAGCCTGCGATAACCTTCGTCAATCATGAAATAGCTGCTTAAGCCAACATCTGTTTTGCCGGATTTCTGTAAATGGGAAAATGATGCACTTGAAAAGACTCTTGGAGTATCCCACCAGACCCAGTTCCTGTTTCGTGGTTTATCAAAAATACCACCCTCTGTAAAGAACTGTGTAACAGGAATATTTGTTGCGTCGGCGGTACGAAAGTTGATTACACCGTTCAGGGCTGAGGAGCCATAAAGAACAGAGGAAGCCCCTTTGATTATTTCTATCTGTGATATATTTTCGAGTGGCAGGAACTGCCATTTAATATTCCCCGCGTCAGCTGATATCACAGGAAGGCCGTCAATCA
>DCVC01000185.1:0-1608 GCA_002328625.1 Bacteroidales bacterium UBA2198 | reverse complement strand
GTTCTGTCTGCACTGATAACTATCTGATCAATCTCCCTGATTTTCATCACCATCTCCACGTTCAGCACTACGGTATCGTTTGGGATCAGACTGACTGTCCTGCTGACAGTTTCGTAACCGACAAAACGAAAAGTCAAATTTAATTTTGCTGAATCACTCCTGATAAAATAATTACCGGAAAGGTCAGTGGTCGTCCCAAGGTTTTTCCCATAAAAGATGTAAACCCCTGCCAGGGATTCACCTGTATTGCTATCGTTTACTCTTCCCCTGACATAACCGGTAATTGCCTTGCCCTCTGAAATGATAACAGAGAACAGGACTAGGGTAAAAAGAAAGTAACGAATCATTTAGGCTTAAATGTCATTCTGATATTTATTGGATTCTGAAGGTCAAAAGGATTAGGGAATTTTGTTTTTACCTTTAAAGATGTTGAAGTCAGCTCGATGATGTCTGCAACAATTGGGATCTGAAGTTCATCAGATTCAATAATCAGCTGGGTTTCACCAACATTGAACATCCAGGTACCCTGATAAGTTCCAAAATAGCCTGTCCCGTCCTTTTCGAATTTCACATCGCCCGCAAAATCTTCCAGGATTCCGCCTGATCCTGATGCATCCACACCATTTGCAAGCAGGCTGTCGGCTCTCCAAATATGACCGGTCAGCAACTTAAACCTTTCAGACTCTTTTTCCTTGCAGGAGAATAGTACAAAGCAACCTGCAACAGCCAGTAATAAAAAAAGGTTCTTCATGATATTGGTTTTAATTCATAAAACAATAGAATTGTAGTATTATAGCTCAATTATTAATCAAAGTTAGCAAAAATTTTATAACCTTATCATTGTGCCCTGTGCCCTGTGCCCTGTGCTCACTTTATCTCCCTTATCTTAATATTCTTAAACGATACAAGATTACCATGATCCTGCAGGAGTATCCTCCCTTCATCAGCTTCACCAAAGCCGGGGAAATTTTTGAATTTACTTGTCGCAACCAGTTCTCTCCATTCAGGGGTTCCCCTGTAATATTCAACCGTAAGAAATCCGTTCAGCCAGTGCTGTACCTTGCTTCCGTTTACAACTATTGTTGCCCGGTTCCACTGTTCGGCCCCGTTATCTCTTATATTCCCGGGTGCTATGAGGTCATATAAACCTGCAAGCAATTGGTTAGCAGCAAGGCCGGCTTTTACATCCGGATTATCCCTGTTGTCAATGATTTGATACTCACAGCCTATAGAAGCCCTGGCTCCGTTATCTGATTCAATGTCAACGAAGTATTTTATGCCACTGTTACTTCCAACGTGATACCTGAAATCGATATTAAGTTCAAAATTTCTGAATTTATCCACTGTTACAATATCACCACCACCATCTTTGCCTTTGGTTTCAGGATTTAATGTCATCTTACCTTCTTTTATTTCCCATCCGTTTGATGGGAAGCTTTTAGTTTTTGCATTCATCCAGCCGGAAGGGGTCGATCCGTCAAACAACAGCTTCCAGCCTTCAGCAATTTCTCTTTCAGTGAGCTGATTATTAAGATAGCTGGTCTGTGGTATCACCGGTTCATAAGGAGTGGCATACTGTCGGGCATTTTTTGTAATTATCCTGATATT
>DCVC01000279.1:10792-20721 GCA_002328625.1 Bacteroidales bacterium UBA2198 | reverse complement strand
TATTTTATTCATATCTTAATGATTCAATAGGATCTTTTTCAGAAGCTCTTTTTGCCGGAGAATAGCCAAAGATGACTCCGACAGCAGCAGATACTCCGAATGCAATAAATATCGAAAAGAATGATACAATAGTCATGACACCTGCAACTTCTTCGATAAGCTTAGCCATGATAACTCCTAGAAATACTCCGATAAAACCTCCTGTTACGCTAATCAGGACTGCTTCGGAAAGGAACTGGACTACAATATCCATTTTTTTTGCTCCGATAGCCATCCTTGTTCCAATTTCCTTAATCCTTTCCATTACCGAAGCAAACATGATATTCATGATGCCTATCCCTCCTACAATAAGTGAAATGCTTGCTATGGCTCCGAGAACTATATTGAAAATATCTTTGGTTCTCTGCTGCTGTTTCAGAAGCAATTCAGGCACGGTAATTTCGAAATCTTTGACGTTTGAATGTCGTCGTGTAAGCATTCGGCTCAGAATTTCAGTAGTGGGATTCAGCTGCTCTGTTTCATGTACCTGAACAACGATCCTGTCAAGCTGGTTATAGTTTGTTTCGGCATTGGAAGATGCGTCAGAACTGCTGACAACTACTCTTGCCATACCACCGGGTCCACCAGGGCCGCCTCCGAAAATCATTACGTTTGAAGAGGCTTCCGAAACCAGCTTCGTATTTACCAGAGCTCTGTTCTGGTATCTTAAAAGCATTGTCTGGATCGGAATATAAATGTTGTCATTGTATACATTCACTCCTTTCTCCTCAAACCCTGTAAGGTTAACATTGGTTTTTTGAAGAACCCCGATAACCTTGAGCCATATACCATTAAATTTAATATACTGACCGATAGGGTCAACCTTACTGAAAAATTTTGCCCTGATATTTGCCCCGATAATACAAACCTGAATACCGTTTTCCTCCTGATAATCATTAAATATTGTGCCTGAAACAAGAGGCAGGTTGTACAAATGGAAATAGTCATTTGAAACTCCGACCAGTTTTGCGGTATATTTGACACCGTTCAAGACGGCTGTAGAGTTAAACGATATCTCCGGGCTAATCCTTTTTACAGAAGGGAGTGTTTCCTTGATAGCTTCAACATCAAGCATATTCAATCCTCTTGAGAATTTCTTTTGTTGTTTTTCTCCTTCATCGTCAGAAGATGAAGTCTTATCAGGGATGATCGGATTGATAAGTATATTGTTTACCCCTACCATTTTCATTTGTTCCATTATCTCCTGTTTGGCACCTTTCCCAATGGCCAGCATGGCAATAACCGCTGCCACGCCGAATATTATCCCCAGGGCTGTAAGCATTGATTTAAGCTTGTTGGAAATTATAGATTCAACAGCTATTTCAATGTCGTGAAAATATCTTAAAATAAACCTGAACATAATGTAATGTATTAGTTACTGTTCATAATAGTATATCTGCTAATTGCCGTCACATTCTATCTCGGTGCCTGTTGAACGGTCCGGTTATCATCCGTACGGCGAACAGAAGTATCTCTGGCAGCTCCGGGAGTACCCCCCGGTGTGCTAACTCTTGTATTCTGGAACTGTTCTCTCATTCTCCTCATAGCTGCCGTGTCTCTTGTCCTTCCCTGACCTTGCTGCATGTTGCCTCTCATATTCTGGAACTGCTGAATCATTTCGGGAGTCATACCCTCCATCATTGGAGGCATCATTCCTCTCTGGCTGCCTCTGGCAGCTTCTTCCCTGATCCTCTTTTCTTCATCCCTTTTTGCTTTGGATCTTTCCCTGTTGACTTCAATCAGATCCAGTCCTGCAAGTTTGAAACTCTCAGGTTTTTCAGGAGTGCTCAGGTATACCAACGAACCGGACTCAAGACCCTGCTCCACAATAACATTGTTTTCGTTAGACTCCCCAAGAACAACAACCTGCTTGCTGCCGTTTTTCATATAAACGAAAGGAATACTGTCTGCGCCTGCCTGGACACTTTCAAGGGGAATATATACAACATCACTGATGGTTTTTGTAATTATTTTATTTCCTGTTGTCATTGAGGGTCTTAATATCGGATCGGATTCATTAACCTTAATAAGCACTTCAAATACCTTTGCATCAGCATTTGGTAATTGTTCTCCGATATTTGCCACAGACAATACCGATCCCGTATAGGATCTTTCGGGAAAGGCATCAACATTTATTTCAACCTTCTGATCAGATTTGACTTTGCTTACATCAATCTCATTCACATAAGTTTTTGATATCATTGTTGACATGTCAGGAAGTGTTGCAACAACATTGTCCCATGGCGAGATGGAAGATCCGACTTTCCTTTTGGCCCCTGTCCGGTCCCTCTTGTAAATAACCATTCCGTCAGAAGGTGCGGTAATAACAAATTTTGAGAGAACAATCTGAAGATCAGATACTCTCTGACGCTGTTCCGACAGATTGAATTTTAATGTCCTCATTTCTGACCTTGCCTGTTCTACCTTCAGGGCATATCCTTTTATCGACTGATCAAGGGATCGCTGAGCTTTGTCCAGAGAAATTTCAGCCTGTCTTATGGTAGTCGGAGGTTCATATTTTGATTGCTGCAGTGTAATATTTGCCTCTTCGACAGTGAATCTGAGGTTTTTAATATTATCCCTGAGGTTGCTGAGGGTCACTGCGGTATCAAGCATCTTGACTTCCAGGTTTGTTTCAATAGTGGTAAGTCTTTCAAGCTCATCTTTAAGTGTATTGTCAAATGATGTCCTGTCAAGTGTAGCTACATAATCACCTGCTTTCACTTCAGTACCTTCAGGCACCAGGTCGGTTATCTTTATATCCATAGCCCGGATGTTTCTGCTCTGGGTAAATTCAGGCCCATAAATGTCTTTCGAATTTTCCGCCTGTAATTCCCCGGTAGTGGTAACAATAATATCAAACTGGCCTCTTTTTGCCTCTGCATAAAGGTTGGCGATATCTTTCTTTTTAGTGACTTTCCCTACAATAATCATAATTATTATAGCCACAGCAGCAATAATACCTGCAATAATAATTGTCCTTTTCATTGAGATTATAATTGTTAATACTTAATAAAATCAAAAGAATGAGCCACAAAAGTATCAAAATGATCACTAACAAAAATGTGCTTAACATATTTTAACATCAGCAGCTTTTATCTTTCTCTTTTAAAGACATTCATCACTCTGTTTTTATTCCGGGGATTAAAAGAAACAGAATCAGTTTAGAGTTTTTTAACAATTTCTATTATCCTGTCTGCAAAATGTTCAGCTTCATCAGCATTCCTGCCTTCTGCATAAATCCGTATTATCGGCTCCGTATTCGATTTTCGTATCTGAACCCACCCGTGTTCATGTTCAATCCTCATGCCATCCCTTTCATCGATCCTGTGATCATGAAAATTATTCCTGATCTCTTCAAGAATCATTTCAAAATCAAGTGATGGATCAAGGTTTAATTTCTTCTTTGCAATCACATATTCAGGATACATCCTTCTTAATAAAGAACAACTCTTCCGGCTTTTTGCCAGATGCGAGAGAAACAATGCAATCCCAACCAAAGCATCCCTGCCATAATGAAGCCCGGGATAAATAACACCTCCGTTCCCTTCGCCTCCGATTATAGCATTTCTCCTTTTCATCTCCTCAACAACATTGACTTCACCTACAGGAGCAGAGAAACAGGATCTCCCATACTTTTCAGTAACATCTTTTAATGCTCTTGTAGAAGAAAGGTTTGAAACAGTGTCTCCCCTGGTATGCTTCAACACATAATCAGATACTGCAACAAGAGTATATTCCTCTCCGAACATAGTGCCATCTTCGCACACTATTGCAAGACGGTCAACATCCGGATCAACAACAAATCCCACATCAGCTTTTTCACTTAAGACCAATGCAGATATTTCAGTAAGGTTCTGGGGCAGGGGTTCCGGATTATGTGCAAAGTTCCCGTCTGGAATAGTATTTAATTCGATAATATTTCCTGCCCCGAGTGACCTGAGCAATGAAGGTACTATTATTCCTCCCACAGAGTTCACACAATCAATTGCAACAGCAAATCGTGCTTCCCTTATCATTTCTGTATCAACTAGTGGCAGTCCGAGAATCAGATCTATATGTCTTTGCCCCCATGTATCATCGTTTTCCAGGGAACCCTCCCTGTCAAAAGGTGCAAAAACGAAATCTTCGGCCATTGCTATCTCAAGTACTTCCGTTCCATCTGCAGATGAAAGAAACTCTCCGTTTTCATTAAGCAACTTCAGGGCATTCCATTCAGCCGGATTATGACTTGCTGTTATAATTATGCCACCATCTGAATCTGTGCCTGTTACAGCCAGCTCGACGGTCGGTGTGGTTGCAAGGCCCAAATCAGTTACATCAATTCCGAGACTTCTCAATGTACTAATAACGAAACCATTAACCATGGGACCGGACTTTCTTGCATCGCGGCCGGTAATAACCCTGACACTCTTCCCTTTATTTCTTCTTTGCAGCCATGTACCATAGGCTGCCGAGAATTTAACAATATCAACGGGGGTCAGGTTTTCACCAGGATTCCCTCCTATTGTACCCCTTATTCCGGATATCGATTTTATTAATGTCATATTGGCATTTCTTAAACTTCGCAAAGTTGCAAAAAAAACACCAAATCATATTATTACCAAATAATAGTAACTTTGCAGCCGGTTAAGAAAATGACTGTTGTTTTTCAAAAAAAATAACAGTGCTCGAAAATCAACCTGATTTATTATGGAAAAAAATGAATTGAAAAAACATTTAAATGCGGACAAAGAAAAGATCAGGCTTAACAGATTCATTGCCAATAGTGGTCTCTGCTCACGCAGGGAGGCTGATGTGCTTATAAGGGAAGGACAAATAACTGTAAACGGTAAAAAGATAACAGATCTCGGAACCAGAGTAAGTACCGGAGACGACGTAAGATACAGGAATAAAAGGCTTACAACTGAAAAGAAGGTATACATTATTATGAACAAACCAAAGGGATATGTGACAACAGTTGAAGATCCTCATGCAGATCATACCGTAATTGAACTGCTGGGGGACCATTGTCATGAACGCGTTTACCCTGTCGGCCGTCTTGACAAGGGAACGACAGGTGTCCTCCTGCTGACGAATGATGGTGAGCTGACAGGAAAACTTACACACCCGAAATATAAAAGAAAAAAAATCTATCATGTGTTCCTTGACAAACCTGTTACTAAAAACGATCTTGTCCGTATAGCAGGAGGAATTGAACTTGATAAAGAGCTTATTATTGTTGATGCTGTGTCATATGCTGATAGTGAAGATAAAAGTCAGATTGGCATTGAGCTTCATTCAGGTCAGAACCGTGTTGTCAGAAGAATTTTCGAGGCAATGGGCTACAGGGTAAAGAAACTCGACAGGGTATATTTTGCCGGTCTGACTAAAAAAAATCTCCAGCGTGGAAAATGGAGATTTCTGATGCCGAAAGAGATCAGCATGTTAAAGAGAGGTGTTTTTTAATGAACGGTATGAATCACAGAGCGGGCTTTGTTAACATAATTGGAAATCCCAATGTCGGAAAGTCCACAATCATGAATGCCCTGGTTGGGGAAAAGCTATCAATAATCACTTCCAAAGCCCAGACAACCCGCCATCGCATCATTGGTATTGTTAACGCGGATGATTTTCAGATAGTTTATTCCGACACACCGGGTATACTGAAACCCAGATATATCCTTCAGGAATCAATGATGAGTTTTGTAAACAAGGCTCTTGCTGATGCTGATGTAATACTTTATGTCACCGATGTTAAAGAATACCTGACAATAAGCAGTGAATATGCTGACAGGATAAGACAATCAGGAATACCTTTGATCATTGTTGTGAACAAAATTGACCTGAGCAACCAGACGGATCTGGAAAGAATTGTTAATGCATGCGAAATCTGCTTCCCTGATTCACCAGTCATACCTGTTTCAGCTCTGAAAAAATTCAATATGGATACTCTTCTCAGTGCCATCCTTGGCAAATTACCTGAAGGAGAACCCTATTTTCCGAAAGATCAGCTTACCGACAAGTACGAAAGATTCTTTGCATCAGAAATTATCCGCGAAAAGATCTTACTGAATTATCAGAAAGAGATACCATATTCCGTCGAGATTGAAATTGAAAGTTTTAAGGAAGACCGCGATATAACCAGAATAAGGGCTGTGATTCATGTTGAACGCGAAAGCCAGAAAGGTATTTTAATCGGGCACAAGGGATCAGGTCTGAAAAAGACCGGAACGGAAGCACGAAAGGAAATGGAGAACTTTTTTGACCGCAAAATATATCTGGAGTTGTTTGTCAGGGTGACTAAGGACTGGAGAGACAGACCCAATGTCTTAAAAAGATTCGGTTACCGGTAATAATTAAAACAGTATGAGCAGGATAGTAGCGATAGTGGGAAGACCTAATGTTGGCAAATCGACTCTTTTTAACAGGCTTATTGATTCGCGTGAGGCAATAGTCGATGAGATGAGCGGAGTTACCCGTGACCGGAACTATGGTCTTGCCAACTGGAATGGCATTGATTTTTCCGTGATTGATACAGGAGGATATGTGGATAATTCCGATGACATATTTGAAGAAGAGATCAACAAACAGGTTATCCTGGCAATAGACGAAGCTGATCTTATTCTTTTCATTGTTGATGTAATTGTCGGTATTCATGATCTTGACCATTCCGTGGCATCACTTCTAAGGAAAGTCGATAAGAAAGTTCTGGTGGTCGTAAACAAAGTTGATAATTCAGACAGATTGCTTGATGCAACCGAATTTTACAGCCTCGGCCTCGGGGATTATTTCCCTTTAAGTTCAATAAGTGGAAGTGGTACAGGTGAACTTCTTGATGCAGTGGTTAAAAGTCTCCATGAACTGCCCCCCGAAATTCTGCCTGATCTGCCCCGGATCGCAATAGTAGGAAGACCAAATGTGGGCAAATCATCCCTCATAAATTCCCTTCTCGGAGAAGAAAGAAATATTGTAACTCCTCTGCCCGGAACTACCCGCGATTCAATTTACACACGATATAATAAATACCACCACGATTTTTTTCTAGTTGATACGGCCGGTTTAAGGAAGAAGGTGAAGGTAAGTGAAGATGTTGAGTTCTATTCTGTTTTGAGGGCAATAAGAAGCATCGAAAATTCAGATATTTGCCTGCTGATGATTGATGCAACCAGAGGAATCGAATCTCAGGACATGAATATTTTTTCCATTATCAGGAAAAATAACAAAGGTCTTATAATACTGGTAAATAAATGGGACCTGGTTGAGAAAAGTAATGATACAGTAAAAATATTTGAAAAGGAGATCCGGAATAAAACAGCGCCCTTTGTTGATTATGATATTCTGTTCATTTCTGCAATCACCAGACAAAGAATTCATAAAATACTGGAGTTGATTGAGAATGTAAAGAAAAACATGAAAAGACGGATTCCAACAGGAGAACTTAATGAATTAATGCTTGAAATCATCCGGACAAATCCGCCACCATCACTGAAAGGAAAGCATATCAGGATTAAATATGTTACCCAGTTGCCAGTTTCAGTGCCATCTTTCGCTTTTTTCTGTAATCTGCCGCAATATGTGAAGGAGCCTTACAAAAGGTTTGTTGAGAATCGACTGAGAGAAAATTTTGAATTTACTGGTGTGCCGGTAAGGGTATTTTTCAGAAAAAAATAGCTTATTTTGGTGTGGTTTTTGTTAATAAGACTATGTTACGATTCAACCATGAATAATTATAAAAGTTTATTGGTATCAGGCCTGTTTCTTATTGCCACATTTTCTTGTGTAAAAATACAAACATTACCGCCTGAACCATATGTTGAATTTACAAGTTTCAAGGTTTTTGATACTGTAGATATTCTTGGAAACACTGCAAAAGGCGGGACACTGAAGTTTTATTTTGAGGACGGGGATGGAGATCTTGGCTTGCCTCCTCCGGCAACCGGACAAACTTATGATACTACAAATCTTTTCCTTACACTCTACAGGAAAGCAGGAGGAGTAATGGTTCCCGCCCCTGAAAATGATCCTCTCAAACCATCGGATTACAGAATCCCCTATATGGAGAGATTGGGACAAAATAAGATACTAAAAGGCTATATTTCAGTTACATTCTTGTATCTGTTTTATTCTGAATCTGACACCATCAGGTATGATTTTTATATCAAAGACAGAGCTCTAAATGTGAGTAATATAGCTTCTACGAGTGAGATAGCTCTTTTTGTGAATGATCTGTATGAAAAGTAACTGTCATATCCTTATTCCCATAAAGATTATATCGTCCACCTGATCATAACTTCCTTTCCACTCCCTGTAAAACTTCATTATTAATTCATTTTGCTGGTCCAGAGGTAATTTTGATATTTCGTTTATCAGTTTCTTTAACCTGTTTATCTTCATCTTTTTACCCTCCGGTCCTCCAAACTGGTCAGGCAACCCGTCTGAAAAAAGATAAACCATATCTCCTTCATTCAGAAAGTATTCCTGATCATCGTAATATTTCTCCATCACTGATTCACCCCCAACCGACGATCTGTTCCCTTTTATATAATAAATCTCCCCTCCCAGAATAATTATTACCGGACGCATTGCTGAGGCAAACCGGAGGTGGCGGTTTTTTTGAGTAAACTCGCAAACCACAACATCCATTCCGTCATTCGATACTCCCACGTCAAGATTCTGATTAAGCGTTGAAAAAATCTGCTTATCAAGTATTGTAATTATTTCGGAAGGTTTTGAAATTCTCTGCCGGGTTACGATATCCTGTAAAAGAGTGGATCCTATCATTGACATAAATGCACCGGGGACACCATGTCCTGTTGAATCAGCACATACAAGTACAAACCTGTCATCATCAAGCCGGTCGAACCAGTAAAAATCACCGCTGACAATATCTCGAGGTTCAAACAGAATGAAAGCATCCTTAAAGTGCTCCTTAATCCTGTTCAGATCAGGCAGGATGCTGGATTGGATCCTCTTGGCATAATTGATACTGTCTGTAATCTCATGGTTCTGAAGCTCGATCTCCGCCTTTTGCTGCATAACAACCCTGGTTCTTGCATCAAGCTCTTTTTCGAGATACTCCTGAATTTTCTTCTGTGCTTTTTCCCTTTCTCTCACAATAATTACAACTATTCCGGAGGCCAGGCCAATAACTGACATGATGAACCACCAGGATCTCCAGAAGGGCCTTTTTATAAGTATCTCAAATGAAACAGGTGTTTCCTGCGAAAGTCCTTCAGAATTTGTTGATATCAGGCTGAACCGGTAAATGCCGTCCCTGAGATTGTATGTAACTTCCCGGCTTAATGACATCCTAGTCCATTCAATATCATAATTCTCAAGATAAGTACTGTAATATACTTTTTCAGGATCGCTGAAATTAATCCCGACAAAGTTAATCCTCACAGCATAGTTCTTTCTGTAGGGCAATGAATAAGAGGGTTGAAAGGGGTATTCTTTATTGTTTATAATGACTGAGTTAATATTATTAATGGGGGCCAGTTGTGTCTTTCTTTCTCTGGTTTTGTCATATACAATTAAGCCCTCGGTTGTGCCAATAAATATGTTACCGTCAACCGATTCATAAATAGCTCCACTATTGCAGGCCCCTCCTTTTGCGAATTCAGTACCATATATTTTGACAGTTCCGGAATTTGAATCATATTTTGAAAATCCTCTTTCATGTCCCACCCATATATTGTTTTCAGAATCAGCAAAGATGCTGTAGCAATAGTTAGAGAATAATCCGTTCAAAGTTGTTATAGATGTCGTTGAATCAGGAGAACATTTAAAAATACCGTTACCGAGTGTTGCAGCCCATACAATTCCGTAGCTGTCCTGAGCCAGTGCCATTATTTTATTAAGTGTCAAGCCATACATTATGGCTTTATCAACAATTATTTCTGAGTAAT
>DCVC01000279.1:10027-10761 GCA_002328625.1 Bacteroidales bacterium UBA2198 | reverse complement strand
CTTTTTTTTAGTGTTGCAGCAGATCTGTCAATGATATTTATCCCGTTAAGAGTCGCCGTCCATATGTTCTTTTCATCCATGTTGATATTGTTGATATAATCTGCACCGGTATCACCAGAACTGTAAAACTGTTTTACTGTACCGGTTTTATCAATATAGAAGAGCCCTCTGCCTTTTGTACCAAACCAGATTGTGTTATCTTTATCAATGTAATAGGAACTTATTTCGTTCCTGTTAGTCTGTTGTGAAAGATCCCTGAACGATTTAGGTTTCCCGGTTGTCAGGTCAAAGAAATAGTAACCTGATGGTGTCCCCAGAAAGTAGTCATCATCAATCTGTTTAATGGAGATTATATTATTGGTACGTCTATTCTCCCCGGGTGAATAAGAACTGAAAGAATCAGAATTCAATAGAGAGAGTCCGTTCCCGTTGAAACCTATCCAATAGTTGTCCTCAATGTCCTGAAAAACCAATGATACATTGTTACCGGGTAAGCCTGAGTTTTTATCTAAAATCTGAATTTTTTCCACGGTTTCCGAATCACCGGAAAGAGTTAAGCGAATCACACCTGATTCAACAGTAGAGATCCAAAAGCTCCCGTCATTATCTTTAATTATTGACCTTATTGACAGAATTTCAAGGTTGGGATGAGCAGAATAACGGGAAAGAGTGTTGTTTTCCGGAGTCAGACTTAACCTGAAAAGCCCATTCCCGTCAGTCCCTAATAAGAAAGT
>DCVC01000279.1:9281-10022 GCA_002328625.1 Bacteroidales bacterium UBA2198 | reverse complement strand
TAAAAGAGGCTGAGAATATTATCGGATCAGCTTCATATAAATAAGTTTGTACCTCATCGGGTAGTGATGGGTTAATTCTGAAGACTGATTTCCTTTGAGGGATCACGTAAATAAAACCATCCTGTCCATGAAGAATAGCACTGATGCTGGATGAGTTTGAAAGGGTGACTTGTTTAAGCCTGTTCCTGTCAGAATAGAATAGAGTGCCATCACTGCATCCAAACCATAATGTTTCGTTTTTATCCCTGAATGAAACAGTGGGGTACCTTACGGCTACAGAATCGGGAAAATGAATCTTGAAGAATTCAAAGCCGTCAAATCGTGAAATCCCATCAGTTGTTCCAATCCACAAATAACCATCAGTGTCCTGGTTAAGGGTGTGGATTACATTGCTTGGCAGATTGTTTTCAATACCATAATTTCTGAATCTGTAAGTCTGACTATTTAATATGGCTGAAAATAAAAACAAGCACCACATGGTGCTAATACACAATTTACATTTTGCAAAAATCCACATATTCCTTATTTATTATTTTTTAGGGATTTTCCTTATGATTGTAGCCGGCTGATAAACCGGAACTCCACCAATGGGTGAGCTAAAGAACTGAAGGGCATCTCCTCTCTGGTTTTCAAGGGAAATAACAACATTATTGTTTCTGACGAGGTAATCCTGTCGCTTATGGAACTGGAAGTCCAGAGATTTACCAACCTCCGCGGGTTCAATCGGAATTCTCGATTCAA
>DCVC01000279.1:0-9220 GCA_002328625.1 Bacteroidales bacterium UBA2198 | reverse complement strand
TAGATATGGGCGACACTGTTCAGGTTATTCCACATCCTGAAAGTATACTTATATGTGAATGCATTTGCCCCCTCAACAGGTATATCGCTGTTCGCATCGCGGCTCAGAAAATACCTGTAGAGGTTGCCGTCGTCGCCACTTATGCCTTCACAGATTATTTTGAAGATATAGCTCTGCCATTTTTCGTTAAAATCCCCTTCGGTCGGATTGAATGGCCCGAAAACATAATATTTGTTATCATATCTTTCATCATTGCCAAAAACTCTGGAAACCAGTAAATTACCTGTTTTGTAATCAACTCCTTCCTTTAATCCCTTTGATGCTTCATTTTTGTCGGGGTCAACTCCTCTGCCTCCATAAACAGAGAACATGGTCCTTGTATTCCAGAAACCCTGAATCTCATCATGTTCTCCGCCACAGTCCGGATCAAAAACCTTTATATAAAATTGTTGCTTAAACTCCCTTGGAATAGTGAAAAAGAATATTGACACAAAATCATCATCACCCCAGGATGTTTCCCCTTCCTTCCCAAAGGTAACCAGAAACGGAATATTCTCATCTTTCCCGGGGACTGCCTGACCCGATAATTCTATCCAGGAAATTGCAACCAGAAAAACATAAAAGATTAAAGTACTTTTTATTATTGCTTTCACTTTCATCAGACTTCAAAAATAATCATTTTCATTTCAGGGTTGATTTATCACGGTTATATTTTTGGAAATACATGTTTCCCTTATCTCTCCTCCTGCATCTGGTCTGTCTGATACTATCAGCTGAATATTATAAGTTCCCGGATTCAGGTAGCTTTTTTCAACTTCCCTGCCAAGCCCTATTGTCTCATCATCAAAATTCCAGTAATATTGAGTTATATCCCAGCCCGGGAGATTTGTGCTGTCAGCATTAAACTTAATTATGCTTCCGGCATATACCTTGTCGGGTGCTGTAATATATGGCTGCTCAATATCAGCAACAACAAGAACCTCGGTTTTCTCATTTTCCAGGATCTCCCTGGTAATAAGATTCACCACATCAAGCTGGACAATATAGGTCCCAGGTCCTGAGTAACAATGTTCGACAATCCGTCCCACACCTCTGTTTCCGTCTCCGAATTTCCATTCAAAACGGAAAGGTATTGTATCATATTTCACTGCATTCTCTTCAATGAATTCGTAGCAGTAATTATTCTCTTCAAGAAGATCGCATGATGCCTTTCGTATAATGGTGAACTTAAATTCATAGATATCATCGTTTCTGCGCCGGTTTGAAGCAAAATAACCGGTTTGAAAGCTGTCCTCAGCCACAAAAGCGAAGTCGTCTGAGGATGTATTAATTGGTTCCGGAAGCATTACGGGCTTCATCCAGTTTCCAAAGCTCATTATTGTGTAATAAATGTCCAACCCACCCAATCCACCTGGTCTATCGGATGTGAAATATAGTTTCCCTGAAGGATGCATAAAAGGATAATTATCTGCAGCGGGAGAGTTGACTTCAGGACCCATGTTCACGGGCGGGCCCCAGTCCCCGTTAATAAACTCGCAGTAATATATATCAGAACCGCCCTCACCCCCGGGCCTGTCAGAGGCAAAGAACAGATATTTTCCATCGTTGCTTATTGAGGGTTGTCCAAGGCTGAACTGTGGATCGTTATATTTAAACGGTCTGACTGAAAGGAGATTGGTTCCGGAAAGTTCAGCGGTAAATATCCCGCTCCGGTTTTTATACCTTCGGTTTCTTGCCTGCACCCCTGTTTCTATCTCACTGGTAAAATAGACGGTTTTACCGTCAGGTGCCAGGCTGAGAGGTCCATTATTAAAGAGAGAGCTTCTTTCGCTGATAATTTCTTCAGGCTTCTTCCACCCGGTCGAATCCTTACGTTCAACAAAATATATATTAAAAAGTCTGCGTCCGTCATAAGCTGTGCGATCCTTGATCCCGCTGAACCTCTTATCGGAACAAAATATCAATCCGTCGCTGAAAATAACAGGTGAAATTTCATTAAAGGAATTTGTATTGAATGATAATCTTGATACCTTGTAAACAGATGCTTGCTGAGCTTTAAGATTTGTTGCAAGCAGAATCAGCAAAAGGCTTGAAATTGTTATAAATTGTCTTTTCATCTCAATTAGAAATAGCGAGGATTAGCCGCGCTGACTTTATACCTGAATTCATATCTCAGAATGAACTCGCTTGATCCCTTTGAAAAAGTATTCATCCTTCCAACAGGGTAATCGTATGACAACCCCAGCATAAGCTGCTGATTTATCTGAAACTGCAGGATGCCAACTGCCACCTGCTCTGATACTCTCCATGAGCCGCCTGCCCATATAAGATCTGCAATAATAAAATTACCATTAATATCAAACTGTGTCAGTTTTTTTGTGTTTTGCAGCGAATAGTCAATAAGTATTGAAGGTTTAAATTTCAGGACAGGTGCTATTGAAACCAGTGCGCCTGCAGAAATAAGAAAATCGTATTGATTAAAATCATGATAAGGTATTGTGCTGCCACTGCTTGTCCGCCGATAACTCAGAAAAGAAGGAACTGAAAATCCCGCAAAGAATCTGTCTTCAAAGTAGTAAACTCCGGCTCCGACATTTGGCAGCAAAAATGGCTTATCATTTGTCTTAAACACCGGATCATCAGGATCATTCAGCAATAAACCGGTATAATCTGTGTTTGAGATATCCGCGCCGGCTTTAAGTCCAAACGAGAGTTTGCCTCTTTTGAGCCGTATATGATAACCATAGGCGGCATATATGCTTGTCGCTTTGGTAACTCCGTACTGCATGAATTGCGCCATAAGACCAAGTGCTACCTTGTCATTCTTCATGGGTGAATGCAGAGAAAGAGATTGTATCAAAGGAGATCCGCTGGTTCCCATCCATTGAATTCTGTATGACAGAAAACTGCTCAGGACTTCCCTGGATCCTGCATATGCCGGGTTTATTACAAGTCCATTCTGAAGGTATTGACTATAAACAGGGAATCCGAGACTTATCCTGGAGGAGTCAGCAATATTCTGTCCGTAAACAACAGTACCAAATAAAGATAATATTATCAATATGCCGTTAAGCCTTTTCATATAAAATCATTTGTATCACTTTCAAACGGACCATTATCAATATCTCTTCAGAACAATAAATCCACTTTTCCTGAATACCTGACCGTTTCCCGTCGAGGTTAACTTCAGGAGATAGTAATAAGTACCCTCTGGAAGATCAATTCCTTTTAGATTTTTACCATCCCAATCATTCCAGGAACTGCCATTAATGTTAGATGTGGAATAAACCTCGCTCCCGGCGCTGTTGACTATTATAAGCTCAGCTGTCTGGTTTGACAGGTCCAATCCTTTAATAATAAATGTATTATTATAGTTACCAGGGTCATTGTTGGGAGAAAATCCTTCAGGAATAAGCATATTATAAACATTAACATCCACAAGATCTTCAAGTTTGCATGCTCCTTTTGTGACTGTCCATAAGAACCTGTTCAATCCTTTCGATAAACCATTTACTTTTGTTTTGTTATCAGTATCATTTACAAAGCTTCCGCTACCTTCAACAACTGTCCATTTTCCTGAGCCACCTGGTAAAACAGGTTCAGCATTCATCTGGATTATATTATCAAAAGAGTAGATCGAAGTATCAGAACCTGCACCAAATACTGAACCTGCAGGTATAGAGTCAATAGTTATATCAATAACATTTGATGTACTGGTACATGTATTATTTATTCCTGAATTGACAATTCTGCGGTATTTCATTGGCAAAATGAGGGCAGGAGGCTGATAACTGCCATTCGATGCATTATTGGTTCCTGCAGCCGGATTCCAGGAAACTCCGTCCTGGCTCTCCTCCCAAAAGTATAAATAAGTGCCTGTACCGCCTGATAATGGTGATCCTGCAGCTTGTGAAAGAATTTGCGGTGAATCGCTTTTGCACACAACCTGGTTGCTTGAAACAGAATTATTCTGGATAAGGGGTAAAACTTCTATTTTTATTACACCGCTTAAAGAAGTGCATTGACCCGACGACACTCTTCTCCTGTAATAGGTTGTTGCGGTTAACGACGATGGCTGAAAATCACGATTGGTAGCTGATTGTGTGATATCTGTCCAGTTCTGATTATCAGTTGAGGAGGACCATTGATATGCATAATCACCAGGTATTTCCGATCCGCCTGTCGGAACGGCTCCTAAAAGACGGTTGGGGATATCTCCGTTACATATTGTTGTATCCTCAAAAACTCCCGATATCAGGTAAATATTATTAACTATTGCTTTCTGAACATTAACAGTGACCGATCTGCTAATATCGATGCAAGATGAAGAGTAGACTATTCGTCTGTATCGGGTTGTATCCGTTAATGGAGGAGGGAAATAATTCTGATCTGTTACATTACTGTAACCTGGTATGTCTGTCCATGTGTGAATTTTTGAACTGTCCTGCCAGGTATAAGTATACGATCCCGGACCTTTGCCGTTCGAAGGGGACGACCCGGTTAACTGCAGAGGTGCAACTCCTTCGCAAACTGTCTGCCCGCCTGTTATAATAAGGTTATTTGTTATAACCGGATATTGAGTCAAAAGTACAGGTTTACTGGTATTTACACATACATTATCCGAACCTGAAAAAACAACTCTCCTGTAATATTCCTGACCGGGGAAAGGAGGCAGGTTTTCAACCGGATTATAATTAGCATTGTTGATGGTACCGGCAGCATTGTTCCATACCAGTGCATCAGCACTTCTCTGCCAGGTGAACCTGTAGGTATTATCGCCACCGGCAAGTTCGGGTGGTATTGTACCCTCAAGGTCCGTAAAGAGCATTCCCTCGCAAACTTCCTGAGGAGATGTTAAAATCCTGTTGTTCCTTATAGTGTCAAGCACCGTAATCCTTACAGGAGTGCTTATGTCCATGCATCTTGCAGAGGTAACAATACGTCTGTACCATGAAGTAATTGACAGATTGGGGGGAGGAAGATAACTTTCCGTTCCTGATGCCACAGGAGTATAATTAATACCATCAGTACTAACCTCCCACATAAATGAGTATTCTCCGTTACCATCCTGGAGTGTAAGCAACGAATTCAGAGCAGAAGGATTCTGACCGTAGCAGAGAGTATCAGGGTTTCCAATTATATTATTCTTTATATACTGATGAACAATAATCCGTACAGCCTTACTTATGTCAACTAAGGGAGCAGCATTGCTGTCGGTTACAATTCGCCTGAAATATATTGTATTAGTCTCAACAACAGATGGCGTGTAATTTATTGAATCCGGTCCATTGTAAACGGGGATCCATGTAATTTGGTCAAGACTCTTTTCCCAGGTATAGTTATAGGGAGGAGTGCCACCGACAGGCCTGGTTCCTGTCAAACGTTTAGGAACTATATTTGAACATATTGAGTCGACCGTGTTTCCTGTAACAGAAGATATTACAGAATTGAAAAGAAAACCTGTGAGTACAGGTATGAAGGAGGTTATCTCACCTGTGGAACCAGCCAGTGCCGTAGAAGCACCCACTCTGGTCCCCGGGGAACCTCCGGCAGCGGAACCGGTTACATTTGTTGGCAGTGAGGTATTATTCAGCCATATAAGCCCGCCGCCTCCACCTCCGCCTTCACCGAAAGATCCCAGATTATTACCGCCATTCCCTCCCCGGGCGGTAATACTCATTGAAGAGACCGGTGCTGGATATTTTGAGAAACTCTGAAGACAAAGGGCAATTGAACCACCACCTCCTCCGCCACCTGCTCCTGCGTTGGAATTTGCAGTTGCAGGTGTTTCGCCGTTAGCTATTATATTGTAGCCGTTGCCAATAAGCGTATCGGAAATAATGAATATTATTCCTCCCCCGTTTCCTCCCGGAGAGGATGTAGAACCTGTCTGATAGGTCGATGATCCTCCACCGCCGCCGAAGAATATGCTATTATCCAGAATTGAATTTTTAACCGGCCGTCCCCCAATACCTCCGTCATCGGGAATAGGGGTACATGTGTTCACTTCTCTCCCGCCCCGGCCTCCCGTACCATAGTTTGACCCTCCTCCACCTCCTGAAAACCTGCCGTTACCACCACCGCCTCCTGTGAAATTGTTGCCTTTCCCTTTTGCATAATGAGGATAAATCGGATATATTGTTGTAAGAGCCAGCAATCCGTTTAGAATCGGACTCTCACCCTTGAAACCTGAGTTGAGTGAATCCCTGTGGAATCCGAATTTATCAAATCTCAAAGGACTTGTTTCCACACAGACTCCTGACCCCGGCACAATTGCACCTCCCCTGAATCCTTTGCCCGATACATCAATATTTGCATTCAGGATAAGACTTCTTCCGGCTATCAATGCCAGAATGCCACCGGTTCCGGTGATACTGTCCCATGGGGCACAAGTCAGTTCTGAATCAACAAGAGCAGTATTGTAAGAAGGTACTTTTACCAGCTGCAGTACACCGGTCGCATCATACGAATTAACTCTGTTGTTCCTGAAATTAACCCTTCTGGCAGCCGGTACGACGCTGCTTACTATAAGAAACTCATATTTGCCCGGAGCACCTGCAAAATCATGTGCAAGGCCAAAATTGGCAGTCTCGTCAACAATACTTATTCCTCCTTTCATCTGGATAAGCAAGACAGTGTCCCCCGTAATAAACTGGGCAACCTGTGCTGCATCATAAACAATAACATAATCAATGCCTATCGAGGTAACTCTGGCATAAGAATTTATTACATTACTGATCCTTGTCTGGGCTATAATATATCCGCTAAAGCTTAAAAGAATTAACGAACTGATTATCAGCCTTCTAATAAAACAAGACATGTCGTCTTTCATTAAAAGTAACAATAAAACGATAAATATAGCTAAATTATTGAGTAATTCATGAAACTTAAACAGGGGACAAGTTGCTAAATGGTTTTTTCAGTGGTGCGCAACAAAGGATACTCGATATAAAACACTGAGCCTTTATCGGTTTCCGATTCAAACCAGATTCTTCCATTTGCATTTTCAACGTATCTTTTTACTATTGAAAGGCCGAGACCTGTTCCTGAAGATTTAGTAGTAAAATTAGGAGTGAACATCTTTTTACGGAGCGATTCAGGAATACCTGTTCCGTTGTCCGATACGGAAATAATCACTTTGCCGCCTTTGATCTCTGCATTTACTTTGATAATCCCCTCTTCCCCCGGAGGTATTGATTGAATACCATTTTTTATCAGATTTGAAAAGACTCCGTTAACTTGCTCTTTATCCGCATAAATGAAAATTCTTTTTTCCAGCGGCCATCCCATCCTGAAGGTAATGTTATCACTGTTCTTGAAAAGCTCCAGGGTCGTCTTGATCTGTTCAAGAAGATCAACCTCAACAGGTTTGCTTAAAGGCATTTTGGCAAATGCTGAAAACGCAGTTGCAATTGATGAGAGATTTTCAATATATTCAATCTGATTTCTCGTAAATCTGTGCAGCTTCTTTTCAAATCCAGGCACACCATCCTTCCAGGATTTGTAAAGTTGTTGAACATTAAGCTTCATCGGAGTAAGCGGATTTTTAATCTCGTGGGCAATCTGTTTTGCCATTTCACGCCAGGCATACTCTCTTTCGGAGTTGGCCAGTTTCTTGGCGCTTTCATCAAGTTCATCAACCATCCTGTTATATTGTCTTACAAGCTCTCCGATTTCATCTGTCCCCTTGTACGAAAGATGTTCACTTTTCTTTCCAAGTTCCACAGAGGCCAGCCCACTGCTGAGCATTGTCAGAGAAGAGGTGAGCCTTCCGCTAATTAATACAATAAAACCCATTGTAATTACAATAAGAAGAAGAGTGAAGTTTATAACAGCTGCTATCAGGTTGGATATCTCTCTTGTCAGTATGCTCTGCATTCTGAAGTATGGTAGATTCAGGTATGTGAGGATTTCGTTGTCAGCATTGTAAAAAGGCATATAAGCTGAAATATATTCAAGGCTGCCAATTTTTTCAGTCTGGAAATATTCACTCCTGCTGAGATGGGTCAGCTTCATCAGTGCCATATTATTCATTCTCCGGCTTGTGAGATTGCGGTAATATATTTCCGGTCTTGAAGTTGCTATCAGATAACCATTTAAATCATAAAGGTTTATATCCGTATTAAAAACATTGGATAATCTGACAAGAAGATCATTCAGAGAAGAATAGGAACTGTTCCTCCAGCCCGGGCGGAGGATCTTCTCCATCGAAATCCTGCTTTCCAGCTCAAGTTCAATTGAATTCATCTTCTCTTTTATGTTATCATAGTACTTAGTCTGATATTGACGGATTGTAAATGATGTAATCACTATTCCGATCAAAAGGAAGGAAAACAACAGAATACCAATGAATGAGACCTGAAGCTTCTGCCTGAAATTCAGGCTCGGGAAGCTTTTCAGAACAGGTCTTTGTAACATTAGTGCAAGAAGGTTTGAAAACAGGAAAATGAATATGAAAAGATAGGCAAATGAGATTACTAAATTCCCTGCAGAAAGCTCTTGTCTGCTTATTATTGCTGTTACATTCCCATTCCTGTAAAGTGTGTGCCTGTAACCGTCAGAATTAAAGATCCGGTATTCTCCACTTTTGTCTATATAATCATCATCGGTCTTGTTATAAGGAAATGATCCTGCAATGATAACAATCTCTCCGTTTATATATTTTGCAAAGGAATATTCTTCAAGTCTAGCATAACCGTGATACTTTTTATCAAGAAGCAACTCGGAATACCCCGGTTGCAGAATATTAATGTCGCTGTATAACTCGATAAATAATCCATTGATGCTGTTTCCCCCTGTTTTGTGAAATACTCTGCCAAGATAGTTTGGCCTTCCTTTCTGGTTATCAATAAAATAGAAATCAGTGCCTGTCAGCTGGTGACCATCGTTGAGAATTCTTCCGTCAAAAAATGCAAAACAATCCTGATATTCTGTCCTGTTTGTTCCGACCTGAAGAGAATCATCCATTCTGCACAGGTAAATGTTGTGGTTAAAGTTACCCCAGTAGCCTCCAAAATAAGTATCGTACAGATAATCTGAAATTGTTTCAAAAACCTCCCTGTCGAAATATTCAACATCCATAAGATTCTGCAATACAGAATCGCCTGAGATCACAGGCCACATATCGATCAAAAGATATTCTGCCACCGGGTCAATTTCTGTTGAAAAGGTAACTGATTGTATTTTAATTTTTTCCGTCGTCTTTTTTTCAGAAAGCATT
>DCVC01000275.1 GCA_002328625.1 Bacteroidales bacterium UBA2198 | reverse complement strand
GTTGCAAAACAGTACCAGAACCAGGGATTAAGTTTACCCGACCTTATTAATGAGGGAAATCTTGGCCTCATCAAAGCTGCTGAGAAGTTTGACGAGACCAGAGGTTTTAAATTCATTTCATATGCTGTATGGTGGATAAGACAGTCCATACTTCAGGCACTGGCTGAACAATCAAGGATCGTCAGGTTGCCCCTTAACCAGGTAGGTTCTTTAAACAAGATAAATAAGGCGTTTTCGAAGTTTGAACAGGAGAACGAGCGTACACCTTCGCCTGAAGAATTGGCAGATGTTCTTGAACTGCCAAAGGAAAAGGTGACAGATACTTTAAAAGTTTCGGGTCGTCATGTTTCTGTTGATGCCCCATTCATTGAAGGAGAGGATAACAGCCTTCTCGATGTCCTGACAAACTCAGATTCTCCTGTTGCAGATAAACTGCTCATGGATGAGTCGCTTTCGAGGGAGATTTACAGAGCCCTTGCAACACTCACTGAAAGGGAGCGGGATATAATACGATTCTTTTTCGGAATTGGCTGCCAGGAGATGACGCTTGAAGAGATTGGAGAAAAATTCGGCTTAACCCGTGAAAGGGTACGTCAGATAAAAGAGAAAGCTATAAGGAGGTTGAGACACACCTCGCGCAGCAGGTTATTGAAAGGTTATTTAGGGTAGCAAACAACATTTTGTTGGTTGCAGAGACGCGCAATTTGCGCGTCTCTGCATTTTTAAAATATCATACTTGAATCCGAAATAAAAAATCCGAACTAACTCTAATTGATCCGGGCAATAAAATAGAGAACCTCGAATGCACTTTAAGTTAATTTCCGATTTTCAGCCGACCGGTGATCAGCCCGAAGCTATAAACCAGCTTGTTGAAGGGCTTGAAAAAGGTGTCCCTTATCAGACATTACTCGGTGTTACCGGATCAGGGAAGACTTATACTATTGCCAATGTAATTGAGAGAGTGCAGCGACCAGCTCTGGTTCTTAGTCACAACAAAACACTTGCCGCCCAGCTGTATGGTGAATTCAGGCAATTTTTCCCCGAAAACAGCATTGAATATTTTGTTTCTTACTATGATTATTACCAGCCCGAAGCATACCTTCCGGTTACGGATACTTATATCGAGAAAGATCTTTCAATTAATGAAGAGATAGAAAAGCTGAGGCTCAGCGCGACATCAGCACTTCTTTCAGGAAGAAATGATGTCATTGTTGTATCATCAATCTCCTGCATTTACGGCATTGGCAATCCCGACGATTTTCATTCAAATACTGTGCATGTTAAAGAGGGACAGATTCTTAGCAGGAATCATTTTCTCCGGAAACTTGTAGACAGCCTCTATTCCAGGAACGAGCTTGATTTTAAGCATGGGACTTTCAGAGTTCGCGGAGATACAGTTGACATTTATCCTGCCTATGCCGACCTGGCCATTCGTGTGATCTTTTTTGGTGATCAGGTTGAAGAGATTTATTCATTTGATCCTTTGGATGGCCATCGGATTGAACTGTTAAGGGAATATATTATATACCCTGCAAATATCTTCGTTACCACACGAGAAAGGATCAATCAGGCAATAAGTAAAATACAGGATGATCTGGTCAGACAGGTTACACATTTCAATGATATCGGTAAGAAGGAAGAGGCCAAAAGGCTTGAGCAGAGAGTGCTATATGATCTGGAGATGATTAAGGAACTGGGCTATTGCAGCGGCATTGAAAACTACTCGCGTTACTTTGATGGCAGAAATCCCGGTACCCGGCCATTCTGCCTTCTCGACTATTTTCCTGATGACTTCATCACCATAATTGACGAAAGTCATGCAAGTGTTCCCCAGATAAGGGCAATGTATGGTGGCGATCACTCACGCAAACAAACGCTTGTTGAATTCGGTTTCAGGTTACCTGCGGCACTCGATAACAGACCAATGAGGATGGAGGAATTTGAGGCACTTACCGGTCAGACGATATTTGTTAGTGCCACACCGGCTGATTATGAACTGGAGAAAAGTGAAGGGGTCTTCGTTGATCAGGTTATCAGACCAACCGGACTTTTGGATCCGCCGATTGAAGTCAGGCCGAGCATGAACCAGATAGATGACCTGATGGGTGAGATAAGGAACAGGGCCAGGGACAGGGAGAGGACACTTGTAACCACAATAACCAAAAGGATGGCAGAAGAGCTTACAGCTTATCTCCTGAGATTTGATATCAGATGCCGTTATATCCATTCCGATATTGACACTCTTGACAGGATCGAAATCATGGAGGGCCTTCGTACAGGGTCATTTGATGTTCTGGTTGGAGTAAATCTTTTACGGGAAGGGCTTGATCTGCCAGAAGTATCACTCGTCGCTATTCTCGATGCTGACAAGGAAGGATTTTTAAGATCATCCAGGTCATTGACACAAACCGCCGGAAGGGCTGCCCGTAATCTGAACGGAAAAGTAATTATGTATGCCGATACAATCACTGCCAGCATGCAGGAAACAATTAATGAAACAAACAGGAGAAGAGACAAGCAGTTTAAGTACAACAAAAAAATGGGAATTACCCCTTCCCAGATAGTCAAGAAGACTGGCACCATTCTGAGTGGACTGAAAAAGAAAGG
>DCVC01000107.1 GCA_002328625.1 Bacteroidales bacterium UBA2198 | reverse complement strand
CATTCACGGATGATTCCCGGAATGAAAGATATTTACACCTTCAACCTTTTATCCCTCTTTGCATTCTCGTCGGTACTTATGACCTATTTTGGAGTGAATTATTACCTCTCCGGTCTTCATTCATATGCTGGAGGGGATCCGGTCCCTGTGCCTGTATTTGTGTATATAGGTTTTGCATTGCTTATCGCCCTGTCGTTTACAGGTTACTGGAGGTACAGGAAGTGGGAGCAATCAGACACAAAATAAACACACAGAGATGCTCAAATAGAGCATCTCTGTGTGTTCGGGCTGGGTGGAAGATGGGATTCGAACCCACGACCTTCGGAACCACAATCCGACGTTCTAACCAGCTGAACTACATCCACCGTTTCAGGAGTGCAAAATAAGACCAAAAAATTCATTCCGCAAAATTTTACTTTCATTTTCACAAACTGCAATCAGTTGCTTATCTTCGTGGGTTGAAAAAAAAGACAAATGCTGCAATTTTAACTCTAATGGAAAGTTATTCTATTGAGCCATAACACAAATGACCCGATTGAGAAGGATTAAACTGATAGACAACATCTCCGGGCTTCAGCTGTTTCATCTGATGAGGTTTACAACCTTCCTTATCACAAGCATTGTTTTTACTAAAAGCCATTTGTCCAGGGCTGAAATAGGCACCTGGGAAATGTTCCTGTTTATAGCAGGCTTACTCAGCTTTTTCTGGGTAACAGGGATTATACAATCATTGCTCCCTCTTTACCATCGCAACAGAACCTACAGAAAATTTGGAGATAATGGTACGGAAAAATCACCGGAAGTATTTAATGCTTTTCTGCTGCTATGCTTTTTCAGTCTGCTGTTCTTTATTACGGGGCATTCGATCAAAAACAATTTCTCAGTATTCAATATTTCAGGTAATGTGCCTTATCTCAACCTTCTGCTGCTATATCTCTTATTAAGCAGTCCTGTTTGTCTGATCGAGTACATTTATCTTCTTAATAACAGGTCCTACAGGATTTTTCAATACGGGGTTTATACATTCACCCTCCAGTTGATACTTGTAATAGCACCAATTCTTTCAGGTAAAGATATAATCTGGTCAATTTACGGATTACTTGGTGTAACAGCTGTAAGATGGGTGTGGCTCCTGATTTTGCTCAGAAGATATACGGAAATGAAGATTTCATATGAATTCATGAAAGAGCATCTATATATGGGAACTCCTTTAATTCTGACTTCTTTAATAAGTGGTTCTGCCCAGTATATTGACGGAGTAATAATCTCATCAGTGTACCGTGATCCGGCATTGTTCGCATGGTTCCGATATGGAGCCAAGGAATTTCCGCTGGTGCTTATGCTGGCTAATGGTCTTAGTAATGCAATGCTTCCTGAGTTTTCGACAAGGACAAGAATGAGAGAAGCTCTTGCAAAAATAAGAGTAAAATCAAAGAAGCTCATGCATATCTGTTTCCCGGCCACAATGATTATTATGCTTTTTGCAAGATGGATATTTCCAAGGATGTTCACACCTGAGTTCCAAAAAAGCGCGGATATTTTCCTTATTTATACACTGCTTGTTATCCCAAGGCTTTTGTTTCCGCAGACAGTCATTGTAGGGAGAAAGAAGACACACATTACACTTATTGCGGCTGTTGGTGAACTTCTGTTTAATATACCGCTAAGCCTTTTAATGATAAAATGGGGTTATGGCCTTGTGGGGGTTGCTCTTGCCACATTCATTGTGTTTACAATCAGCAAAATATACCTTGCAGGCTATCTCTGGGTAAAAATGAAGATCAAACCTGCAGAATATATTCCTGTTAAATTATTCGTGGCTTATTCTGTACTGCTAACACTTATTTTTGTTCTCATCGACCACAGGATCATCGACATTCATTAAGGTGGAGTTTGCCGGAAAACAATCGGATTTGCTCAAAAAACTGTATCTTTGTCTGATATCAGATAAGAAAGACGAAGGATCAGGTAAACGGCGCCTTAATGAATCCTTGATACAATTCCTTACCATGCAAATAATTGAAGTTAAGACCCCGGAGGAAAAAAAAGAATTTATCAATTTCCCCAAGAGACTTTATAAAGGAGATCCGGACTGGGTGTGCCAGCTTGACAATCAGATTGAATCAATATTTGATACTGAACTGAATTACTTGTTCAAACAGGGAGAAGCTGCCCGATGGATACTTAAAGATGACAGTGGCAAGACTATTGGGCGTATCGCTGCCTTTATCGACTACATGAGGTCTAAAGTGAACAGTCAACCGACAGGTGGCATTGGATTCTTTGAAGTTACAGATAATAAGGAAGCTGCATTCACTCTTTTTGACACAGGTAAAAAATGGCTTGCTGACCGTGGAATGGAAGCAATGGATGGCCCGATAAATTTTGGAGAAAATGACAACAACTGGGGCTTGCTTGTTGAAGGGTTCATGCAACAGGGCTTTGGAATGCCATATAATAAGAAATATTACAAAGCATTCTTTGAAGAATACGGTTTCAGAAATTATTTCGAACAATATTCATATCACAGAGTTGTAAGGGGGGCTGATAAAAAGATTGAATTATTCCCGCCCAGGATCATGAAAATTGCCGAATGGCTATCTAAACGCCCCGGCTATTCTTTCCGTCATTTTGAATTCAGCGATAAAGATAGGTATATCAAAGACCTGGTGGAAATCTATAACTCTGCCTGGGCTGTTTTTAAAGAGGATTTCACGCCCCTTGACCCGGAATTTCTTGAGGCAACATTCAGAAAGGCAAAGCCAATCATAGAAGAAGATCTCGTCTGGTTCGCATATTTCAACGATAAGCCCATCGCTTTCTTTATACTGTTTCCTGATATGAATCAAATACTAAAACACCTTAACGGCCGCTTTCATGTCTGGAACATGATACGTTTTGTATATTACAAATTAACTCATTCCATGACAAGGATGAGGGCAGTTGTCGGTGGCGTAAATCCTGCTTACCAGAACAGCGGAGTGGAATCGGCTATCTTCTATCATCTTTATGAAGTTTTTAAGAGGAAGCCATGGTATAATGAGCTTGAACTTTCATGGGTAGGAGACTTTAATCCCAAGATGATAGCAATATATGAAGCTCTGGGAGCTAAGCAGGCTAAAAAACATATCACCTACAGGTTTATGATTAACGATAAACTCGAATTCAGAAGATACAAGGACGAAATGGCACAAAAACAAAAAGAAGATAAAGAGACTGCTGGACAGGAACAATAAAATTTCCTTGCCTTTTTGTATTTTACAATAATGTTCATTAATTTTGCAACCCTGTTTTTGGATATTAAACAGAAGAATTAAAAATCAAAATAATTAAAAATGAAGCAGGGAATACATCCGGAAAATTACAGATTGGTAATATTTCAGGATATGTCAAATGGTTATTCTTTCCTAAGCAGGTCAACAGCACCTTCAAAGGAAAAGGTCAAATGGGAAGATGGCAATGAATATCCTCTCATTAAACTGGAGATATCTAATACCTCACATCCCTTTTATACAGGAAAAATGAAACTTGTTGACACGGCCGGAAGGGTTGATAAGTTCATGAGTCGCTATAAGAACCATGTTGGTAAGAAAAAATAAAATATCATTCAATGCCTTTAATCCCGGTTTTAAAACCGGGATTTTTTTTGAGAAGAGCCTACCCGGGGATCATGTGATAACCCTTCATGAGAACGAATAAAAATATTATGTAAATTTGGCACACTTATAGAGACCGGGAAAATGGAAAAAAAATCCAGGAGAACACTGAACGAGTTTTTTCTGCCTGACTTGCTGGATGGGGAAGGAGATATAATTCCTATTATTGCCGATGGTGAGGACAGGGATCTTGAGGATGTTGATATCCCTGAATCTATTCCAATACTATCTCTCAGGAATACAGTGCTTTTCCCGGGAGTTGTACTGCCTATCTCCATTGGTCGCCCAAAATCCATACAACTTATTAAAGATGCTTACAGGAATGATAAAATAGTCGGAACTGTTGCACAAAAAGATCCTGATACGGAAAACCCCGCATTTGAAGATCTTCATAATGTGGGAACTATCGGACAGATTGTTAAGCTGCTGGAAATGCCTGACGGATCTACAACTGCTATTATTCAGGGGCGAAAAAGAATGATCCTGAATGAACTTATTACCAATGAACCCTATTTTATTGCAAGAGTAAGGACAGTACCTGAAATAANNACCTACCTTATTAATTTTATCTGCTCCAACACCGATATTAAAGTCCAGGACAAACAAAAATTGCTCGAAATAAACAACCTCCGCGACAGGGGTTTCATGCTTCTGGAATTTCTGGTACAGGAGATACAGGTTCTGGAACTTAAGAATGAACTGCAATCGAAAGTTAAAAGTGATCTTGATCAGCAACAGCGCGAATTTCTGCTTCATCAGCAGATGAAAACTATTCAGAATGAGCTCGGTGGCAATCCTGCTGATAAGGAAATTGAGGAATATAAGAAAAAAGCTGGAGTAAAAAAATGGACAACTGATGTAAGAAAAACCTTTGATAAAGAGCTTGATAAGCTCCACAGGCTTAATCCGGCTGCCGCAGAATATTCAGTTCAGGTCAATTACATACAAACCTTGCTGGATCTTCCATGGGGATCATATACTGCCGACAACCTCGATCTTAATAATGCAAGGAAGGTGCTTGATGACGATCATTTCGGACTTGATGAAGTAAAAGAAAGAATTCTGGAACATCTGGCCGTACTAAAGCTTAAAGGTGATCTCAAATCACCTATACTCTGCCTTTATGGTCCACCTGGTGTTGGCAAGACTTCTCTGGGAAAGTCAGTTGCCAAGGCTCTCGACAGGAGGTATGTAAGGATGTCACTGGGGGGATTGCATGATGAAGCTGAAATAAGAGGTCACCGAAAGACTTATATTGGTGCGATGCCCGGACGTATAATACAGAATATTAAAAGAGCCGGTTCGTCAAATCCTGTGTTCATACTTGATGAGATTGACAAGGTTGGTCAGGACTTCAGGGGCGATCCTTCATCTGCACTGCTTGAAGTTCTTGATCCTGAACAAAACAGTACCTTCTTTGACAATTTCCTTGAAATGGAATATGATTTGTCAAAAGTATTATTCATAGCAACAGCCAATACTCTTTCAACAATAAGCCCGGCTCTGAGAGACAGGATGGAACTAATTGAAATAACAGGCTACCTCGTAGAGGAAAAACTTGAGATAGCCCAAAGGCACCTTCTTCCTAAACAGCTTGAAAATCATGGCGTTAAAACAGGGCAGCTTACTCTGGATAATAAAGTCATGGAGTTGCTTATTGATAAATATACCAGAGAATCGGGAGTGAGGGAGCTTGATAAGAAGCTTGCCAAGATAGTCAGGGTGACAGCAAAAAACATAGCATCGGAGACGGAATATAATCCTGCACTCTCATTTGAAACTCTTAAAAGAATGCTGGGACCTCCGAAATATATCCACGATATTTATGCAGGGAACGATCAGGCGGGAGTTGTAACAGGTCTTGCATGGACGGCAGCAGGCGGTGAAATTCTTTTTGTAGAGACCAGCCTCAGCAAAGGTTCCGGTAAACTTACCCTTACCGGTAATCTCGGGGAGGTTATGAAAGAATCGGCCATTATCGCACTTGAATACCTTAAATCGAATGCTGAGCTGCTTGAATTGCCGGATGATTTTTCCAATAAATGGAATGTCCATATCCATGTTCCTGAAGGCTCAATTCCAAAAGACGGACCATCTGCAGGAATTGCAATGGCAACCTCAATAGCTTCTGCATTCACACAAAGAAAAGTCAAGAAATATCTTGCCATGACAGGAGAAATAACACTTCGTGGAAAGCTACTCCCGGTGGGAGGTATCAAGGAGAAAATACTTGCAGCAAAAAGAGCAAGCATCAGAGAGATTATCCTGTCGGAGGATAACAGGAAAGATGTAGAGATAATCGATGAAATCTACATCAAAGGATTGAAGTTCCAGTATGTTGATACAATAATGAAAGTCCTGGAATTATCTCTCCTGAAACAGAAGGTTAAACACCCGAAAAAAATCACATTTGAATGAAAAAAGTAGCAGTTTTTCCCGGATCATTTGACCCTTTCACAATCGGCCATGAAGGTATTGTAAAAAGAGCTCTCAGCCTGTTCGATGAAATCATAATTGCAGTTGGCGCAAACGCTCTGAAAAAGAGTTACTATTCGCTTAAGACGCGAAAAGAGATTATAGCAAAAGTCTTTCAAAATGAACCAAGAATCAGGGTTGACCATTACGAGGGGCTGACTGTTGATTTTTGCAGGAAAAATGAAGCCCGTTACCTGCTGCGGGGACTGCGCACAGCAGCTGACTTTGAGTTTGAAAGAGCTATTGCCCAGGTAAATAAGGCATTGGATACAGATGTTGAATCAGTTTTCCTACTAACAATCCCTGAACATACTCCAATTAATTCAACAATTGTCCGGGATATAATTCGCAGTGGAGGTGATGCCTCCAAATTTGTCCCGTCAGTGATCAGGTTGAAAGACTACAAAGGAGAAGACGCTTAATCTTTATTACTGGATGCTTGTTAGTTAATATCAATGTTAACCTCCTGCCTCTAAATCCCTCAAATTCCTGTCATCCCGAGTGGAGCGAGGAATCTCTCAATATTAATCGGACACTAGTGGTAAATTATGGACAATAACAAGCAGAAAGCATCTTGATTTAAAAACAGACCAGAAAGAAGACTCAGGTTCTCAGAACTGAAGAATTAATCATATCCATAAGTGATAGCCAGGCTGTACTTTTTATTTTACTAAGTTCATCAGGCAAAAGCCACTCTACCTTTGTTATACCTTCTTTGACCTGGGGCTCGGTAACCATCTCCCCGCTATAATGCATGAGGAACCAGGTTGTCTTTTTAAGGTATGAAATGCCTTCCCAGCTATAAGTGTGATAACTTGGCAGAAGCGATTTGATTATTTCGTGCCCGGTGATACCACACTCCTCGTTCACTTCCCTGAGAGCACATGTCTCCGGTTCCTCACCAGGTTCAAGATGTCCTTTTGGAAGATCAAGCCGGCCTTTCTTTTCAATAAACAGATACCTTCCTGAAACATGTTGTACAAGTCCTCCGGCCGCATCAACCTCTGTAAAATAAATCCTGAATATTTTCCAGATATGTTTTATATTTGGCCCGTATATGTTAATAGAAGAAATACTTGTATCAGACTGAAAATCTGATATTAATTTAAAAAGTTCTTTGGTGGCATAGAATTTATGGAATAACCCGTATTTTTGCACGCGATCAGGTTCGGAACTTATTAAAATGTATCTGTTTTCAAAATGAACTTTATACATACCCTTATGGAGAATAGTGCAAAAAAAATCGCTGAATATCTGTTACAAATTAAAGCAATAAAATTACAACCGTCAAATCCTTTTACATGGGCGTCGGGATGGAAGTCGCCAATTTACTGTGATAATCGTAAAACCCTCTCTTTTCCGGAGGTAAGGTCGTACATCCGTGACTCATTTGCAAAGCTTGCAAGGGAGCTTTATCCTTCCGCAGAAATTATAGCCGGAGTCGCCACCGGGGCAATAGCACATGGTGCTCTTGCTGCTGATAAACTTGGACTGCCTTTTATTTATGTCAGATCAGGTGCTAAAGAGCATGGTCTTGGCAACCAGATTGAGGGTTATTATGAATCCGGACAGAAAGTAGTTGTTATTGAGGATCTTATTTCAACAGGAGGAAGCAGCCTCAGTGCAGTCAGGGCTCTAAGGGAAGCCGGTTGTGGAGTTCTTGGAATGCTTGCAATCTTTACATATGAATTTGAAAAGGCCTCAGAAGGTTTCAAAACTGAAAAATGCACTTTGAATACCCTGAGCAATTATACAACTCTTATAACAACTGCTGTAAATACAGGTTATATTGGGGAATCAGACGTTGAGACTCTGAATAAGTGGAGGATCAATCCTTCAGTCTGGGGTAAATGATATGAATAATACAAAACTCAGGTAATGAGTATATCTTCTTATGAAAGCAGGATTGCACGAATATTCAGCAGTGATAAAGAAGTTTTTAATTTTATTTCCGATATCAGGAATTTTGAACGTTTTGTCCGCAATGACATAATAACCGATTGGCAGGCTGACAAAAGATCATGTAATTTCCGGGTACCGACCCTGGGGAATATAAATTTATATGTAACCGATACAAAACCTGATTCAAGAATTGCTTTTTCAGGCACTATTCTAAACTCAAACCCTTTTTCACTTTACTTCCTCATCTCAGGCATAAGTGATAATTCTGCAGAGGTAAAAGTCACTCTGGACGCCGATTTAAATCCTGTATTGAAAATGATGGCAGAGAAACCTATTTGTCAGTTCCTTGAAACTCTGGTCAATGAGATGGAAAAGTATAATGGATGGAGAGATATTAAGGTATAAATTTAAGCTCATTAAACATATATTCAACAACTTCCCCTTTTCTGTTTTCAACCTGCAGGAGTCCTGTCTGAGTAACAGAAATTAAACGGCCCGAAAAAACTCCGTTAATGTCTTTAAAGTCACTCCATTTATTTAATCTGTAAAGTGAAGAGATATACTCACTCCTTATAGTATATCTGTCTCCCGACAGGAGCTGTCTGTATTTCCTGTCGGTATCCTCTGAAAGTTGGTTGAGACAAACCCCAAGATCATATGTTCTCCCTGTCAATAAACTAAGGGAAACAGGATTTGGTGCATCGCTGAGGAATTTGACCTGATTAATGTTCAGGCCAATGCCAGCTATGCAACTTTCTATCTTATTGTTCATTATTGAATTCTCTATCAGGATACCTGCAATTTTGCCATCATCTACATAAATATCATTTGGCCATTTGATTTTACAGTCGGGAAGATATCTTTTCAAGAAATCACATATCCCGAGTGAGAGCGCCATTGAAATTAGAAACTGCTCTTCGGGGTCTACAACCCGTGGATAAAGAACAATGCTTATCAGCAGATTACTGCCATCCTCACTTTCCCATTGATTACCCATTTGTCCTTTTCCTGCCGATTGAAAGTTTGTATAAATAATTGTTCCTTCAGGCAGGGTTTCAATTCTTAAGCGATTTGCTGAATATGTGTTTGTGGATGACAGATTTTCACAAAATATAAAATTTGATCCGATTATCATTTTACGTTTCTAGTTAATTAGTTATGAGGAGTTTTCCTCCGGACCTGTATTAATTCAGGAATTGGCACTGAAATTGTAAAAAGAGATTGATTAATACAAAAATAAGGATAAAAGTTTGTACTTTTGCGACTTGATATATAATTGATAGGGTTTGATGAGGAAAAGATCTGAAGGAACTGAACTACTCCTTAAGAGCGTTGTTAAAGGTATATATGAGAAGAAAGGGCAGAATGTTCTGAAAGTTGATTTGAGGAGATTTGAAAACAGGATAACAGATTATTTTATCATTTGTCACGGATCGTCAGTCACTCAGGTTGATGCAATTTGTGATTCAGTAGAAGATAAGGCCAGGCTGGAGGCAGGAGAGAAACCACTTCATGTTGAAGGTCTTGATAATTGTTTCTGGGTTCTCTTAGATTATGGGGATGTTGTTGTACATATATTCCTTGAGGAATATCGTGATTTTTACAACCTTGAATCTCTCTGGGCGGATGCCTCAATTGAAGCCATGAAGGATAATAAAAAGTAAGTTAATCATTTATGACAGAAAATAATAACAATAATCAGGGATCTGACAGAAAGCCTGATAAAAACGTAAAGCCCAAGTTTAATACCAACTGGATTTTTGCGATTCTGGCTGTCTCCTTTATTATTATTCAGGTGATTTATGGAGGTAAAACGACTCCTAAGGCAACAACCAGCGAAATCAAGGCGATGATTGCAAATCGCGACATTGAGAAAATAATTGTTGTTAACAAAGAACAGGCAGAAATATTTCTTACTGAAGAGGCCATTAAATCAGGCCGGTATCCTAATATTGCAAAACCCGGGGGAGGAATGGGATTTTCAGTTCCCAAAGCGAATTTTTCATACAACATAGGGGACATTAGCAATTTTGAACCATTCATACTTGAGGAGCAGAAGAACGCAGGATATACTGAGAAAGAGATTATTTATCCTGACTATGTTAATCGCAAGAATTATTTTGGAGAGATATTAGGATGGATTCTGCCATTTGCATTTCTTATTATTCTTTGGATCTTCCTGATGAAGCGTATGGCGGGAGGAGGAGCTGGTGGAGCGGGTGGCATTTTCAGTGTTGGCAAATCAAGGGCACAGATCTTTGATAAAGACACCAATGTGAAGCTGAATTTCAACGATGTTGCCGGACTGGAAGAGGCAAAGACTGAAGTAATGGAGATTGTCGATTTCCTGAAAAATCCGAAAAAATACACTCAGCTGGGAGGCAAGATACCAAAGGGAGCACTCCTTATCGGCCCTCCTGGAACAGGCAAAACACTGCTTGCAAAAGCGGTTGCAGGAGAAGCTAATGTGCCTTTCTTTTCGATCTCAGGTTCTGATTTTGTTGAGATGTTCGTTGGCGTCGGGGCTTCAAGAGTCCGCGATCTTTTTAAGCAGGCTAAGGAGAAGGCTCCATGTATTGTGTTTATTGATGAAATTGATGCTGTTGGCAGGGCAAGGGGCCGCAACGTAAATTTTGGATCGAATGATGAGCGTGAAAATACCCTTAATCAACTCCTTACTGAAATGGATGGATTCGGGACAAATATGGGCGTCATCATTCTGGCAGCCACAAACAGGGCTGATATCCTCGACAGGGCATTGCTGCGTGCAGGAAGGTTCGACCGCCAGATTCATGTGGAACTGCCAGATTTAACTGAACGCGAAGCAATCTTTAAAGTACACCTGCGGCCAATAAAGCTTACGAAGGATTTTGATATTGGATTTCTGGCTAAGCAGACCCCCGGTTTTTCCGGTGCAGACATTGCCAATGTATGCAATGAATCAGCACTTATCGCTGCAAGAAAGAATAAAAAGGTAGTTGAAAAGCAGGATTTTCTTGACGCAATAGATCGTATTGTAGGTGGTCTTGAGAGGAAAAGCAAGATCATTTCGTTAATGGAGAAAAAGACCATTGCATATCACGAAGCAGGACATGCCACTGTCAGCTGGATGCTCGAACATGCAAGCCCTTTGCTTAAAGTTACCATAATACCAAGAGGGAGAGCCCTGGGTGCTGCATGGTACCTGCCGGAAGAGAGACAGATTACTACCCGCGAACAGCTCCTTGATGAAATGGCTTACGCTTTAGGTGGCAGAGCCTCCGAACAACTGATCTTTGGAAAGATATCTACAGGAGCCCTGAGCGACCTTGAAAAAATTACAAAGCAAGCCTATGCCATGGTATCTTACTTCGGCATGAGCGAAAAAGTTGGTAATATAAGTTTCTATGACTCATCAGGTCAGGCTGATTTCGGATTTACCAAACCCTATAGCGAAAAAACTGCTGAACTTATTGATCATGAAGTTAAACAAATAATTGAAGAGTCATACGAAAGGGCAAAGCAAGTCCTTAAAAACAATATTAAAGGACTTACCGAGCTTGCTGAACTACTCCTCGAAAAAGAAGTGATCTTCAGCGAAGATCTTGAAAGAATTTTTGGGAAAAGAAGAGCCGATCAGTTAAAGGAAGAGAGAGAAAGTGCTGTGTCGCGATCTGTTGCAGGCGAAAATATAACAAATAAAAAATCAGCTTTCTTTGAAAACCAGGAAACAAAAAAGAGCAAACCAAAAATGAAAAGACCGGATGAGGACGGGAGAAATTCCGGCAAACCTTTATTAAAGGTTAAAAAACAAAAGGAAACAGATAAAAGAAAATCAGATTGAACGACTTCTTCAGAAGGACATTAACCGGAATAGGAATAGTTGTATTTGTTTTGGGAGGCTTCTGGCTACACCCTGTTTCATTCTTGATCACAGGATTAATAATTCTCTGCGGAACCCAGTACGAATATTACTTAATGATCAGAAACACAGGCATATATCCCCAGACAATCATGGGAATGATTGTCGGAATAATGATTTATACGATCTCGACCCTTGCAGCGGCAGGTGTAATTAAGACAGATTGGTACCTCTTGTTTTTGCCATTCTTCCTGTTGATCATGACAGCAGAACTTTACAGAAGACAGGAAAAACCATTTAATTCCCTGGCCCATACATTTTTCCCTTTGATTTATTGCGTACTTCCATTCTCGTTATTTCCCTGGTCATCCTTTGCACGGACCGGACTGGATTCACTCCTGGCTCATGATAGTCTGATTTTTTCTCCCGGACTGATCATCGGATTCTTTGTTTTGTTATGGGCAAATGACACTGCAGCTTACCTTGCAGGTATTTCTTTTGGGCGCCACAGGCTTTTAGAGCGCATATCTCCAAAGAAATCGTGGGAAGGTTTTTTCGGAGGTTTAATAATAACTGTTCCTGCAGCATGGCTATTATCAGGCTGGTTTGGTGTGGTTGACACAAAAGGATGGATGATAATTGCAGCACTGATTTCGGTTGCAGGCACATATGGAGATCTAATTGAATCGATGCTGAAGCGGAGCCTTGGAGTTAAAGACTCTGGCAATATCATGCCGGGGCACGGAGGATTCCTTGACCGCTTCGACAGCACAATAGTAGCTTTCCCTGTTGTTTATCTTTTTGTTTCACTTTTTGGTTGATTATCAGGACTTGATTAGTTTTGTACAGATTTTTAAAGGATGGGAATACATAAGGAAGGATATAAAATATTAGCTTTGGGATTTATTATATTGCTGGTGATCAATATAATTATTGGGATCGTTTGGAATGAGAGCACTCTTCTTAAATGGACTTCCCTGATAATTTCCCTAGTGCTTTATATATTTATACTTTTCTTTTTCCGCCTGCCTGTAAGAGATCTAAAACCTGACCCCGGTCTTATATATGCTCCTGCAGACGGTAAGGTAGTAGTAATTGAAGAAGCTGAGGAAAAGGAGTATTTTAAAGATATGCGCCTGCAGGTTTCGATATTCATGTCTCCTTTTAACATGCACAGTAACAGATATCCGGTCTCAGGGCGGATCAAATATGTTGGTTACCATCCGGGTCACTATATGGTAGCCTGGCATCCCAAGTCATCAGAGCAGAATGAGAGAAGCTCAATAGTAATAGAAACAGAGAGCGGAGCTGAAATTCTAATAAGGCAGATTGCAGGTGCTGTGGCACGCAGAATAGTAACCTATGCAAAAGAGAATCAGGAAGTCCGCCAGGGAGATGAACTGGGCTTTATTAAATTCGGATCAAGAGTGGATATTTTTCTCCCATTGGGTACGGAAATAGAAATACCTATACTTCAGCAGGTAAAGGCAAACAAAAGTATTATTGCCAAAATCTGAATAACAATAATTTTTATGATCAGAGCAGATGACAAAATAATTGACATTACGGATGATGTTAAATGGATAGGTGTATTTGATTATGATATCAAAACATTTGATATTGTGATGTACACTGAGCACGGAACAACATATAATTCATATTACATAAGTGCAGATAAAAAGGCACTTATTGAAGTAGCCAAGGAAAAATTCAGCGAAGTATATTTTAAGAAATTAATGACTGTGGTTAATCCTGAAGAACTTAAATATATTGTGCTTGACCACACTGAGCCGGATCATTCCGGGAGTCTCGGCCTTCTGCTTGACCTTGCACCTGACGCTACTGTGGTGGGAAGTGGCAGTGCAATAAGATACCTGGGAGATATGGTGAACAAACCCTTCAGATCGCTTACAGTCAAGGATGGAGATACTCTTGATCTTGGGAATAAGACCCTCAGGTTTATTACAGCTCCAAACCTGCACTGGCCCGATTCAATATATACCTATCTCGTTGAAGATAAGGTGCTTTTCACCTGCGATTCTTTCGGGGCTCATTACTGTGATTCCAATATGTTCAGTATACTCACAACAGATTATCTTGATACTTTCAAATATTATTTTGATGTTATCCTTAAACCTTACAGCAGGTTCATGGTGAAGGCAATTGAAAGGATCCGTCCTCTGGAAATAAGTCTGATATGCCCGGGCCATGGTCCCATACACAGGGAACATCTTAAGGAAATAATTGATTTAACGGAAAGCTACGCTAATGAATACCTTAATCTGACAGGAACAAAACCGATTAATGAGGTTTTGATTACCTATGTGTCAGCATACGGTTATACCAGGGAAGCTGCAGAAATTATTGCTTCAGCTGTTTCTGAAAATGCAGAGATGAAAGTTAACATCATTGATATTGAAAATATATCATCGGGGGAACTGGAATCAAAACTGAATATTGCTGATGCAATCCTTGTCGGATCTCCGACAATTAATCAGAATACTTTATTGCCTGTTTATAAATTATTTGCAATGATTAATCCGCTTCGTGACAAGGGTAAGGTCGGTGGCTCTTTCGGATCATATGGATGGAGCGGAGAAGCTCCAAAGATCATTCTCGACAACTTGCGCAACCTTAAACTTAAAGTGATTGATGAACCCTTACTATTTAAATTTTCACCTGGAGCGGACAAAGAAATAATATTAAAGGAATTTGGAAAAAAGTTTGCACAAAAAGTGCTTGAAGAGTGTGAAAATAAAAGAAATCCCGGCACTTAACCGGGATTTTTAATCTGTTCGATTAAGAAATCTTAACCTGTCTGGTGATTTTGTTCTTATCTTCTTCCATTTTAGGAAGTCCGACGCTTAATATCCCGTCTTTATAGTTGGCCTCAATCTTATCCTGGTTGACATTGTCGGGAATCTGGAAACTTCTGCAGAAAGATGAATAGCTGAATTCTTTTCTCTTGTACCCGTCTTTGTTTTCCTCAGATTCATTCTTGGTTTCGCAGGATATTGTAAGAACATCCTCGTTTATATCTATCTTCAGATCTTTCTTGTCAATACCGGGAACTGCCAGTTCCAGAGTATATCTCTTATCATCTTCCTTGATGTTCACTGCCGGCATTGATGTGGTGTTTGAAGATAGTGCCGGGAAAAAATCGTCGTCAAAAAGACTTGGCATGTAAAATGGCCTGTAACTTCTTCTTGTAATTGTTGGTAACATGGCTTGGTCCTCCTGTTATTTTAAGTTAAACATATTTTTTTCTTCCTGCTTATATTTTCAATCAATGTGCCAAAATGATAAAGCTGACATAATGGCTTATATATTTAAAGAAAAAGGACAATATGACAGCAGAGCCAGGTCTCAGACCTGGCTCTGCTGCAAATTGATAATTCTGATTGCAATCAGAATATAGTAGTTTGCATTTTAGGGAAATATGAAAAATTAAATTAGGTTTGTATTGGGAAAATCCTTGCCCATGAAGTCAACATTAAGGAATATTCTGATATTTTTCGCAATTCTGTTGTTTCTCGCAGCATTATGGTACTTTCGAAGCATTGTTGTTTACATACTTGTTTCGGGTGTTTTATCAATAATGGGCAGGCCGCTGGTAGATCTGTTCTGCAAAATAAGAGTGAGAAAGGTGGTTTTCCCCAGAGCACTCGGCGCCCTGCTCACTCTTATCATAATCTGGGCATTGATCATTATGTTCTTTGTTATTTTCGTTCCGCTGGTCACCAAGCAGATTAACTATCTTTCCTCAATCGACAGTTCAAAAATTGTTCAGCTTATTGAAGGCCCCATAAATAAGTTTGAGAATATTTTCAGATCTATAAACCAGGATATTGGAGATGATATATCGATCAAAGGATATATAGTAGCCAAAGTATCAGAAGTTCTAAATATTGACATGATACAGAATTTTATCGGCTCACTGATAGGTATTCTGGGAAATATGGTTGTGGCAGTTTTTTCAATTTCTTTCATAACATTTTTCTTTCTTAAGGACCAACATCTCTTTTATGAGTCAATTCTTATGTGGATTCCTGACAAGTATGTTGATAATGTAACAAGGGCACTGAACTCAATCAAGAGTCTGCTTACCAGGTATTTTATTGGAATAATAATTCAAAGCACCTGTATAATGATACTTATTACATCAGGCATGACCATAGTGGGAATTGATTTTCAGCAGGCTCTGGTTATGGGACTGATAGTGGGTGTTTTAAATGTGATTCCTTATGTTGGGCCATGGCTTGGGTTTTTTATAGTAGTTATAATGGGTGTTGCTACAAATATGAACTATGATTTCTCAACCGTTGTACTCCCTCTTGTAACTTATATGATTTTGGTTGTGGCTATAACACAGCTAATTGATAATATTGTATTTCAGCCTGTTATCTTCTCCAACAGTGTCAGGGCCCATCCTCTTGAAATCTTTGTAGTAATACTTGCAGCCGGGTTTGCAGCGGGTATTCCAGGAATGATACTGGGAATACCAGGATATACAGTGATCAGGGTTTTTGCCCGGGAATTCTTTTATGGTTTCAAGGCTGTTCAGAAAATAACATCCAGCCTCTCGGAAGAAAACCTGGGTGAAAAAGTTTTGGCTCAGGATGAAAAGAAAGAAGAGGCAAATACCATTATCGAATCACTGAAGCCTGTCATAGGAAAGAGAAGAAAAAAGAAGCAATAAGGAATATAGTAATTCAGTGAATCTATTTTTTTCCACGATAAAACGTATCTTTTGCTTTTATATTGACGGATTCAGAAATATGTCCCGATGGGGGAAAAAAGTCTGGATAATTATCCTTATTAAACTCTTCGTAATCTTTGCAATACTCAAATTATTCTTCTTCCCTGATTTCCTGAAAAAGAATTTTAGATCCGATAAAGAAAGAAGCGAATATGTACGTGAACAATTAATTAATTCAACTGATTCAAATGATTGAAAGTTTTGATGTTACACTTGTTGACTGGTCGAGGGCCCAATTTGCTCTCACGGCAATGTATCACTGGTTGTTTGTTCCTCTGACACTCGGCTTATCTTTTATCATTGCTATAATGGAGACTATTTATGTCAGAACGGGGAATGAGGAATGGAAAAGAATAACAAAATTCTGGATGATACTTTTTGGCATCAACTTCGCAATAGGAGTAGCCACAGGAATTATCCTGGAGTTTGAATTTGGAACTAACTGGTCAAACTACTCCTGGTTTGTCGGGGATATTTTCGGCGCTCCGCTTGCCATTGAAGGTCTTTTAGCTTTTTTCCTTGAATCAACATTCATCGCGGTAATGTTCTTTGGCTGGAATAAAGTAAGCAAGAAATTTCATCTGGCTTCAACCTGGCTTGTTGCGATAGGCGCCAGCCTGTCGGCATTATGGATCCTTGTTGCCAACGCATGGATGGAAAATCCGGTTGGTATGGTTTTTAATCCTGAAACGGCAAGGAATGAAATGGTTGACTTCTGGTCAATTCTCTTCAATCAGGTTGCAGTCGATAAATTCATACACACAATCTCTTCAGGGTTCCTGCTGGCTTCGATGTTTGTTCTGGGAATAAGTTCCTGGTACCTTATTAAGAGGAGAGAAGAGTTCCTTGCCAAAAGAAGCATACTTATTGCGGGAGTTTTTGGTCTTTTGTCATCATTGCTTGTAGCTTACACAGGCGACAGATCGGCCAGAACAATTTCCAGTGTGCAACCGGTCAAATTTGCAGCATTTGAAGCCCTTTATAATGGAAAAGAGGATGCCGGTCTTATTGCTATAGGGCTTCTTAAAGATTCAGGCTCACAGATCGGCAGGAAGAAAATCAAAGACTTTATTTTTAAGGTTGAGATACCTGGTTTTTTGTCGGTCATGACAGGGGGCGACAGAAATACCTTTGTTCCGGGCATTAACGATCTGATTTCAGGGAACGCGGATAAGAATATCATGTCAGTACAAGAAAAAATAGAAAGAGGAAAATACGCAAGGCAGGTATTGACGGATTATAAGAACGCAAAGGAAAAAAATGACGAAACGCAAATTGAGCTGATAGGTGCAAAGTTCAGGGATAAGGATTTTACAGAAGACTATTTCTCATATTTCGGATATGCTTTTTTAAGGACTCCTGAAGATGTCATCCCAAGCGTTCCGGTTTTATTTTATACTTTTCACCTGATGGTTATGCTTGGCTTCCTTTTTATTCTTGTTTTTTCACTTGCACTTCTTTTCCTGTTCCGGGGAACAATAGCAAAGAACAGGTGGTTCCTGTGGATTGCTCTCTTCTCAATACCTCTGCCCTATATTGCCGGGGAGATGGGTTGGATACTTACAGAGATGGGTCGCCAGCCATGGATTATTCAGGATCTTATGCCTGTTTCGGCAGCAGTCTCCCAGATTAAAGCAGGTTCCGTAATTACTACCTTTATCCTGTTTGCACTCCTTTTCACAGCACTTCTTATTGCAGAAGTTTCAATTATGGTTCATCAGATCAAAACCGGTCCAAAACGATAGGAGAAAAATATTATGAGTACTATTATTTCGCACATTTTTTTACAGAATTACTGGTGGGTAATAATCTCCTTACTGGCAAGCTTGCTGGTTTTCCTGATGTTTGTTCAGGGCGGTCAGTCTATGATATTTTCAATACCGGGGAATGAATTACATAAGAAATTGATAATTAATGCCATGGGTCGCAAATGGGAATTTACTTTTACCACCCTTGTCACTTTCGGAGGTGCATTTTTTGCATCATTCCCGCTCTTCTATGCAAGCAGCTTCGGAGGAGCTTACTGGGTCTGGATTGCAATCCTTTTCAGCTTCATAATACAGGCGATAGCTTATGAATACCGGTCGAAACCGGCAAATTTTCTCGGACAAAAGACATTTGATATCTTTCTTTTCCTGAATGGCTCGCTGGGACCTTTTCTTATAGGAGTAGCGGTCGCAACATTTTTTACGGGATCACAATTCAGTCTTAATAACATGAACCAGGTCCAATGGGCTACTCCCTGGCATGGACTGGAAGCTTTATTAAACGGTAAAAACCTTGCCCTGGGTCTGGCAGTTTTATTCCTTGCCAGAACAAACGGACTGTTGTATATAATAAACTCTGTTGATGATGAGGAATTGATAAGGAGATCAAATAAAAAGCTGATAATGAATTCAATATCTTTCCTTGTCTTCTTCTTGTTTTTTGCCGTTACATTGCTCTTTTCACAAGGATATGCTGTTAATGATGACACTGGTATTGTATCGATGGAGAAACATAAATATCTGCATAATTTTGTTCAGATGCCATTTGTCTTGATTCTGTTTCTGGCAGGAGTATCATGTGTTCTTTATGGAATCGCATCTGCATTGTTCAAAGGAAGTGC
>DCVC01000019.1 GCA_002328625.1 Bacteroidales bacterium UBA2198 | reverse complement strand
GGAGACAATATAATTTCAACAAGCTTTTCTTTTCCTTTTGCCAGAAGGTATTCAGGGAAATTCATAGGATACATGTTGAGGAACTGAACTCTGCCAACCGGTATTGAGATATCGCGAAATGCAAATTCAAGCAATGATCCTGCTGCCACCAAATGCTGTTCATGCATATCTTCAAAGAAGTACCTGAGTGACGTGATCGCTTTGGGGCAGCTCTGTATCTCATCAAAGAACAGGAGATCTTTTCCGGTAGATATTTTTGTATTCAGAACTACCTCAAGTTCTGAAAGGATCCTTTTAACATCAAAGTTCAGGTTAAATATTCCATGCCATTCGGGATGTTTCTCAAAATTAACGGTGTGAATACGACCATTAAAATGCTCTTTCCCTAACTCATTGACTATATATGATTTGCCTGTCTGCCTTGCTCCCCTGATTATAAGAGGCTTTCTGCCCTTATGTAGTTTCCAGGAGATAAGATCGTCCATTATTAACCTTTTCATATTCAATAAATAATTAAATAATACAAGGTAAAAATATAAATAAATATTTAAAAAAACAAGGTTAATAAGAAATAACTGTTAGTCCGGATATGAAAAAAATTACCCTTTATCACTAATCAGAACTCTATTATTAAAGATCAGTTTCTTACATCCCTTTCAATTTGCCTGTCAGCCAGTTATTAAGTGCTTCAGTCTGCTCGGGATAGGTCCAGTGCCCTGTCTCCTGATAGAGAACCAGTTCTTTAGGAGCTTTGATGACATTATAGGCCGAGTACATTGAAGTTGGCGGGCATGTGAGGTCGTTGAATCCCCAGGTGTAATATCCGGGAGCTGACACCCGTCTTGCAAAGTTGACAACGTCAAAATATCCCAGGGTCTCAACTTCACCCGGTTTTGGTTCTGTACCTCTGAAATAGTGAGGCCATCCACCCGCCCTTTTGTTAAGATATCCGGTATGGTCACATAGTGCCGGATAGATGGCAGCCATGTACCTGATCCTTTTGTCAAGTCCGGCTGTTACTATGGTAAGCGCTCCTCCCTGGCTACCTCCAGTGATCCCTATATCTGAACCGTTGAACTCAGGTAATGAAAATATGAAATCGACCGCTCTTACACACCCGACATAAACCCGTTTGTAATAGTGAGTGTTGCGGTCGTTCATTTTTACCTTATTATACTCAGACAATCCTCCTCCTGCCAGATCGGTATAAACCTGCGGATCGAGGTTGACGGGAATGCCATGAATCCCTATCTCCAATGTAATAAAACCGAGGGCTGCTGTCCGCGGATCACCAGTGTAAGGACGAATGCCTGCTCCCGGGACCCTCAGGATCGCCGGGTATTTCCCCGGCTTTTTTGGCATCGCGAGTATGCCATAAATTCTGGAACCGTAAGCATCGTTCCTGAAACTTATTTGGTAAACATCTGCCTCGCTTGTACATCTCTCGGGCAATAGGGTCATTTTAGGATCAAGGTCCAGTTTGCGTGCCTCAGCAATGGCATTGCTCCAGAAAGAGTCAAAATCGGCAGGGTCCTTAACCGTCGGCTCTATTTTTTCCGGTTCGAAGGCTGCCGTAGCCAACCCCTCATACCTTCTTCCGTCAAGCACGGCCCAGACTCTTACACGGTAAAAACCAGGAACTTTCATACTTCCTGATAACTCCGTTTTGCCATTTTTAAGAACAACCCCTTCTTTCTTAATGTCAGGGATCATTTCTGGCCCGGCTTCGTAATCAATTGTAACATTTTCGACAGGATTGCCATATTTAAGTACCTGTACGCTGAATGTCGCCTTTTCATTTACCCTGTAGGTCCAGTCGTTATGATCGCACCCGACAATCACCTTTATGAGTGTTGAAACAGGCTGGGAAAATGCGTTGAATCCGATCTGGATCATCAGAACGGACAGCAGGATCTTTCGGAAACTTATTGATTTCATGGAGTTAATGGTTTGAATAAGAGTTGTATATGTGTAAAAAAGTATATGTTTTGGAGTGTCAGTAAGCATAAAAATAGGGCCATTAAAATAATCATTTAAATTGAGAATTTATAGTTAATTTCTTATCCCCCTTGCTCTGCAGGAAATCTCATGTACTTATCTCCCAAGCCTTCGCCGAAGCTTCGGCTTGCAAAGCCTGGCCCCCCCTTCTTTGCGAAACAGAGAAGGGGGGAATAAAAGCTTAATATTCAATATGTTTGGAATAGTATGACGGGCATTTAATTATTATCTGGTAATTTATTCAGGAATGATTCTATTCTTTGTAGTACTTCTTTGATATTTATAAGTTCATCATTTCGGATTCTGAGTATGCTTATGCCAAGATTCTGTAATTCTGAATCTCTGAAATTGTCGTATTCAGTGGTTGTTTGATGAACAGGTCCGTCAGGTTCGATAATAGAATTCTTTGCTTAGCAATAAAAGTCAGCAATGAAATAATTGTATCTTATCAGATTACCTTTATATAATATCGGATCTTGCCTGAGAAATTTGTATCCTGCAAGTCTTCGACCTCTCAATTCTTCCCACAGGATTTTCTCAGAATCAGTCATTTTTTTCCTGAGTTCCTGAACATGTTTCCTGATTCTGCTGAAATCAAAATTGTGAAATTTCATAACAAATGATCGTGATTTTCTTTGTAAATATGCGAAATACAAAAGCTTAAATACCCCCCTCTTTACGAAGTAGAGAGGGGGGAAAGGGCATTGCCGTAAACTTAAGA
>DCVC01000069.1 GCA_002328625.1 Bacteroidales bacterium UBA2198 | reverse complement strand
TGACGGAGGGGTTTCATAGTCTTTTGAGATTAAGGTACAACGATCTCAAAATTATAAAGAAAAATAATATTTGAACCTTGCGCCAGCTTATTTTACTTAATCTTCCAGGTACCCGAATTTGCCGTCAAAATAGTCCTGGTATGCTTCCTTTATCTCCTCTTCTGTATTCATTACGAAAGGGCCATATGCTGAAACGGGCTCATCAATGGGTTTGCCGCTGAGGATCAGGACAATGCTGTCTTTAACGGCCTCAATAATAAAGACTTCACCATCGTGCTTAAAAAGGGCAAAGTTATTTTCGGGTATGATTTCGGAGTTATTGATCTTAATTTCTCCCTCAATCATGAGAATTCCTGTGTTATACTCCCTGTCAAAGCTGAAATCAGCCACCGAGCCTTTGATTAAGCGGGCATTGAACATATTCATCGGAGAGAAGCTTAAGGCGGGTCCGCTGATTCCTTTATAATCACCGGTTATAAGCTCCACAAAACTTTTTCCGTCATCCAGAGGATACCTGGACATATCTTTGTTCTCAATTGCCTGGTATTTGGCAGGAGTCCGTTTAAATGCCTTTGGCAGATTAACCCAGAGCTGCACCATTTGCAAGATTCCGCCCTTTCTGCTGAATTCTTTTTCGTGATATTCCTTATGGAGAACGCCTCCGCCTGCTGTCATCCACTGAACATCCCCCTCCCCAATGATACCACTGTTGCCCCCACTGTCGTGATGTGCTATTTTTCCATGATATGCAATCGTAACAGTCTCTATACCCCTGTGGGGATGAACTCCCACACCCCTTGGCTTTTCGCCGGGAGTGATATCCCATTTTGCATTGTAATCCAGTAAGAACCAGGGGCTCATTCCTTTTTCCCCAATAATCCTTTGCGAGGGAAAGAAATTATGAACTTTAAAGCCATCTCCAACCATATGTACTGCAGGGGGCGGAATGATTGCTGCTATGGTCCGGATTTGTTTTTTCATTTCATTCATTTTGTCTATACATAATCAAAAATAGTGTCAATTATCTCCAGTCCGGCCCTTTTTCCGGCGTCTTCATATATATTATTCCCATGCAAATCATAAAGGGTAAGATGTATATCTGAGTCAATACTCTCTTTTATTCTTCTTGACATTTCTCCTGTTGAAGGAGCCCTTAACTCTCCGGAGGATTTCCTTACAGCCCTGATCTTAAGAACATATTCTTTGTTCTCAAGTGTAAGCGAGAGGATTTTCTTATCCTGTTTTATCCCGTAAACAGAGGAATTGTTATAACTGGTGAACAGGATATACTTATTATCGTAATAAAGAAAAGCAATAAATCCGATAAAGAATTTCCTTAACCATGGAATTTTTGCAATTGAAAAAGAAAATGAGGTCGCATTATCACTGAAATTGTTGCATTGGATCCAGATCCATGTTTCGGGAAATGAAATACCCCAGTCTTTTTCAATATACCCTTTCCCGCTGGTGAAATCAATAGTATCTCCATTCGATTTGATAGTGCCAGACAGAGAATGATTTGCAGAAATAATGCCATGCTTGCACTCCATGAATGGAACAAACGAGTACCATCCCATGATCCCTGGAGAGAAGAACCTTCTGGGATACCTTACTAAATTGGTGTATTCAATCTCTCCTTTGATCTTTACATTATTGCTGTCGATATCAAGGTGAATATTATTATCTGTGAATAATGATTTTCCTACTTTGACTGACAATCTTTTTCTGTTCCATGTAAACTCTTTAAGAGGATATTCAACATATTCCGTCATTCCGGTAATGCCGTCAATGATCTGGATAAATGCATGAGAGTGATTGTTGGTCAGTGAAATACCAGGTATAAATGAATACACATGATTCAGATCGCCTGAGACATGTTTAAAATACCATCCCTCAAAATAACTGGTTCTTTTTAAATTACCCTGAAAGATTCCCGGATTGTACAAACGTCTGATCATTATCGTCTGTTTTTTCATTAATAACAAACTTAACAGTTATAAGTTCGTTTGATCAGCCAGGGCATATACTGATTCTTTCACATACCGGGCCCATTCACTGTGTGATTTTTCAGACGTCAGGGTTTGCCAGGGAATCACTTGCCCGATTGTAACAGTGACTGTTGTATTTCTTTGTTTCATCATTTCACGGGGAAGCAAAAGGGTCTCAACATACATTTTGATACCAAGGAATTTCCGGATGTTTGCAACAAAATAAAAAAGATTTGAGTTTCTTCCGCTGACATGAACAGGAACGATGTCTCTCTTATGTTGAATGGCTTTTGTAATGAAAGTTTTTTGCCAGACAGGATCTGATATCACACCCTTCACTCTTCTTGACACCTCTCCGGAAGGAAATATCATGATCTGTGTTTCTGATTCAAAAAGCTCTTCCAACCTTAATGCCGCTTCCCGTGTATTCTTTCCGAAGACATTTATTCCAACCATAACAGGACGGATATTGGGTATCAGGTAGAGGAGTTCGTTTGAGGGAGATTTTACATCCTTGAAAAACCTTCCGATGATGCTGTAGACAGAGAGTGCATCAATTCCGCCAACCGGGTGGTTGGATGCGAAAATATATCGTCCTGAAGAGGAAATGTTCTTTTCTCCCCTGAGATGGACTTTCACATTCCACCCTTCAAGGATATCGTTTAAAAATGGAACACCTTCGAGATGACTGCTTCTGTGAATTGCAGCATTCATCTCATCCTGCCTGATCAATTTTTCAATAGCTCTGATCACAAAACGGGGCAGTGATCTGAACAACCTTTTATTGCTGCTCCTGAATGCTTTCGCAATATCAATCACCCCGGATTTCTGTTCCATTTACTTTACGTTTCTGTGTCTTCTGATTCCATGGTTCAGGATCAAAAACAGGGCAGCATTCCGGATCTTTTCTTTTTCGGTCATTTTCTTATGATTTAATTATTTCATGTAAGTTGCATTAGAACTTTACTCCACAATCTCTGCCTTGTCAAATCTCTGGGAATTAAGATTTACACGTGAATGGGTAATCCTCTTAGCACCCCTGCCTCCAAAAAACCCCCAGCCGCCACTCCCGATCAGAAACCCCAGTGCATATAATCCACCGTTATTATTCTGGGCGTACATTGTTATCTCATTGTTGAAAAGCATTCCTACGAAATCAAAAGGAGCTATGAATCCATGCCATAGCCCTCCGAAAAAGCCATATTTATGACCAGTAAGACAATGATCAACTACTTCATTCTGAGCACATCCTGTTAGTAAGACAAGAGTGAGAAGAGAAAATAAAATCAGAAAATTTCTGTACGATGCAATTGTTCTCATTTTAAGATAGTTTTATGTTCAGATTTTTTACGTGTTAAAAGAGAGAAGCAAAGATTCTACTTCCTGCCGGTCGGGTATCTTCCGGAGGTCGATTTTATATACCTGATGTTCCTGAACCTCATGGCTGACCAGTCATCATCGACAGCGACCACACGTATTCCATAAAAATTGCTGTCATTCAGCGCATTCCATCCATGATCGCGGTCAATGTCCGAAATATATTTCTTTGATGATTTTTTAGGATAGCAAAACCACAGGATACCATCAGCTGAAAGGTTATGGAGGGCAACGGGTGCTAGCTTTTCGACCTCGGAAATCCTTTTTACAAAGAATATCATGAATTCATACGGATACCGCTGATCAATTTCCGTATCTGTCCGGACATCTTTTAGTTCATTTGTTAAGCTCAGCCTGTAATTATCTTCAGCATTTATAATTGCAATCCGGGTCTGTCCCTTATAGTTCAGTTTATTGAGAAGATTTTTCATCCCCAGGAAATGATTTGATCGCGAATTTAAAAAAAATATGGTTATCATCTAAAAATGTTTTAACTTTGCATTATCAAGAAATGGGGTGCCTTAATACTACGGGCTGAGATCATACCCTGACACCTGATCCGGATAATGCCGGCGTAGGGAAACCGGAAAATCATTTTATCAGCCACGGATTTCAACCTCATTTTCGTGATAAATGTTTGATTTTGAGCTTTTAATTTGGAGATGAGGAAAAAAAATTGTATATTAATTGTTTTGGCAATCGCAGTTTCATTGTCAGCCCTGGGATTTCAGGACAGCCGTTCTGTAATAAAGGGCAAAGTGAGTGATATTAATGGTAATCCTTTACCTGGAACCGCCATCACAGTAATAAATACCTTCCTTGGTGTAAGCGCCGGCAATGATGGCACCTATTCGATTGTTAATCTGAAGGATGGACGCTATTCAATCCGTTTTTCATTTATTGGTTATGAGACTCAGGTGCATGAATTAACCTTATCAGGTGAGGCTGTCATTGACGTTGTGATGCAGCAGCAGCCTCTGTGGACCGAAGAAGTAGTTGTCAATGCCACCAGAGCGGGAAGGTCCAGCCCTATGGCATATGCTAATGTTGATTATGAAACCCTGAAAAA
>DCVC01000201.1 GCA_002328625.1 Bacteroidales bacterium UBA2198 | reverse complement strand
CCCCTGGTTCCGGAAATTTTGATCAGGCTTTTTCTAATTTTTTTATCAAGAGGTCTTTTGTTTTCAAAACTTTTCATCATCTCGCCGACAATATGATCGGAATCGGCACTGCTGCCTCCGTTTCCACAAACCAGAAGTTTGCCTCCCCCTGAATAGCAGTCTGTTATCATCTCGGCTGCCTTACGAACTGAATCCTTTACAATTATTAGCCGGGGATACCTTTCGCACATTTGATCCAGAAAAAAATCATTATTCATTTTTTCAAATCTTAATATTCATAAAATTATAACTTTAAAGTTATTTTTTCGAAATTAATGAATACTTAAAAATTTGAAACTATGGATGAGGAAGGAAAATTTGTGCTGAATGATAAGAATATTATCCCCGACGATGCACTTGTATTCTCAATAATAGGCGATAAAAAAGTCTGCTGGCAGAAAATAATGAATTATTTGCGAGATAATTACAGGGGTAGTTCAGGGAATTGGAGATATTATAACGACGGTAAGCAGTGGCTGTTCAGGATGGTGAATAAAAAGAAGACAGTTTTCTGGCTGTCACTTTTGAGCAATACCTTCAGAATCACGTTCTATTTCGGAGACAAAGCCCGGCATATAATTGAATCAAGCGACCTCCCCGAAAAAATTATTGACGATTTCAAATCAGCTAGAAAGTACGGATCAATAAGACCTGTAACCATAAAAGTTATTAATGATGAAGATGTTGATAATGTGATTAAACTGATCGGATTAAAGCATAAGATAAAATAATAGCTTTGTCTGTTAACATTTCTGTTAATCAGGTGTTACTTGTTTAACAAAATGGTAATAACTTGAAAAATTTATTTAACATGACAAATAGTTACTTGCGTTATTTCAGCCTTGTACTGTTTCTTTCCTTTTATCCTTTAACATCTTCGGACGCTCAGTTTACTGTTGATCTGGAGTCTGGTCTTGTTACTACAGGATATAATGATGTTCGTATTCCTGGTGATCAGGGAACACTCTTTTCATTGAGCGGCGATCTGGATTCCCAATCAAAGATCTACTTTCGTGGGAGATTGACTTACAATCTGGGTTCACGACACTCTTTATCACTTTTATATGCTCCCCTGACTGTTTTGTCGGATGGAGTTATTTCAAATGATATCCTGTTTGCAGGCGTTAATTTCCCTTCAAATAGCGGACTGGATGCTACTTACAAGTTCAATTCTTACCGTTTAACATACAGGTATGATATTATTCAGAAACCAAAACTTGATTTTGGACTGGGTTTCACTGCAAAAATACGTGATGCAAAAATCGCTCTTGCTTCCGGGGAGCTCTATGGAGAGAAGATTAATGTCGGTTTTGTGCCGATAATTAATTTCAGGCTTTCGTGGAGGGTCGACGACAAGTTTAGCTTTTTACTGGAGGGTGATGCTCTGGCTGCTCCGCAGGGAAGAGCGGAAGATGTATTGATAGCGGTAAGTTACAGACTTTCTGAACGCATAGGACTAAAGGCAGGCTACCGAATCCTGGAAGGAGGTGCGGATAATGATGAAGTCTATACTTTCTCATTGTTCCATTATGCTTCATTAGGATTATTTTTGAACTTGTGATTTTAATAGGAAGACATAACTAATATTATCACCAGGATGAAATCATTGAAAGTAGGAGACCTGATACCTGATTTTTCACTTCCGGACCAGAATGGAAATTTATTCGATATACGAACTGTATTGGGAAAGAAAAAGCTGGTAATATTTTTTTATCCGAAGGATGGCAGTCATGGATGCACAAAAGAGGCATGTTATTTCCGCGACCTTTCCGACTCTTTCAACGAAGCTGACGCGGAAATTATCGGAATCAGCGGGCAATCAGTAGAAAGTCATAAGGATTTTGCGGAGCACTACAACCTTAAGTATCCTTTATTAAGTGATACCGGAAACAGGATCCGGAAATTGTTCGGCGTACCAGCATACGGTCTTGGAATGATTCCCGGAAGGGTAACCTATATTGCAAACAAAGAGGGAAAAGTGGTTTATATTTTTAATTCACAGGTTAAAGTGGAACGTCATGTTGATGAAGCTCTTAAAGTAGTACTGTTGCTTAAAAAAACTGACTTTGTCAATGCCGGGTGATCTGGATAAAAATATTTTAAATTTTAATAAATAATTTGTTCTTAAACAGCCAGTAGCAAAGATACCAGAGTGCAAACCATACACAAGTGCTGGCAATTACCTTCACTGTCAGATCTCCGCCCCATGAAAACAGCAATCTGCTGAAAGGTGTAATAATCGTACTAATAAGATCAGCACCTCCAATATGGAAAAATAGGTAAATAAAAATGCTGTTCATACCTACTATTATGAAAAACCGGACTCCCCTGGTAAATAATTTTTTCACATCGATCAGCCAGTAACAAAAACAGAGAGCCAGTATGGTCCAGCCGCCGCTGGTAAAGACAAATGATGATGTGGCAATTTTCTTAATGATTGGAGTTATATTCAGAAGGTCAAGAGCATACCCAATTACTAAGGCTGATACTCCTGTAATAATCAATGTCCGGATTTTCGTGGCAGGTGTTTTTTCACTCATGAGAAGTTTACCGCAAAGGACACCCCAAACCGTATGGGCTGTCGTGGAGACAAAGTTCAGGGTGGCCCATTCGCTTGCTTTTTCCACACCTTCTATTTTATTGTTGAACCATGCCCCGAGATTCTCAAAATTCACCCAGGCATTATTGAAACCTTCCACCGGGAAGAACCGGTAAGCAAGATCAATAAGAAATAGTATTACCAGACTGAAAATCAACTGAAATCTGTAACTTTTTTTCATTATCAGAAATGCAACAAGATAAGTGACCGAAAGTTGAGCCAGAACATTTTGGAACTGAAAAACAAGTTTTCCTGCCGCGGTAAAATATAATGCCCAGCCAAAGAATAACAACAAAAATGACCGCTTTAACGCATGAAGTGTGATTTTTCTGTTACTGTCACCCTTTCTGATTCTGTTTGCCACTGCAAATGGAATGGCAACCCCCACGATGAACATAAAAAATGGTTGTATAAGGTCCCAGAAATGCAATCCATGCCATTCATGGTGTTCAAGCTGAGTACCAAGAAAGTGCATGATACCGCTATCCATCTTAAGAAAATGTCCATAAAGATGTGTAGCTTCACCTGCAAGCAGAAACATGGTGAATCCGCGAAAAAAATCTACCGATGCAATCCTGCCCGGAATAAGTGGACTGATTGTCTGTGACTTTTCAATCATT
>DCVC01000055.1 GCA_002328625.1 Bacteroidales bacterium UBA2198 | reverse complement strand
ATAAAATCTCTGGATATTAATCTGATGATCACACTTTCATTAGCTCCAAAGACTTTCCTGATTCCAACCTCCTTTGTCCGCTGCTCCACCATATAGGATGCCAGACCGAATAATCCCAGACATGCAATAAGGATCGCCAGAATGGTGAACATTGTGAAGATCAGTCCTCTCTTCTCGTCAGCCTCAAACTGTCTGTTAAACCTCTCTGACAGGAAGGTATAAGTAAAAGGCTGATCAGGAAAAACCTCTTTCCATTTGTTTTCGATGAAACTGATGGCTTGCTCTGTATTATTTCCGCTAAGCTTTATATAAATTATATTATTTCTTTCACGGTAAAGAAGCATGAGCGACTCAATCTCATTATACATGCCTGTCTGATGATAATCTTTCATCACCCCTATGACTCTTGCGTTAATCTGGCCTCCATCTCCCAGTTCGACCTTCTTCCCTATTGCATCTTTCCATCCCAGTCTGTTTGCCAGGGTCTCGTTCACTACAACCCCTGTGAGTGTATCCGAAGGCATATCCTGCTGAAAATCACGACCATTTATTATTTTTATCCCAAGTGCATCAACAAAATCATGATCCACAACTGCAAAATTTATTCCTCTCTGGGCCATTCCCTGGTCTGTTTCCATATTGAAGATAACTTTACCGGAACCTTCCCCGATCGGCGTATTTGTTGATGTAACATATTTTATATCATTGTTTCCCATAAGGGCAAGTTTAAGGACAGGATATTTTCTGGCCATGCCTTGGTTGAGCTGAAGTGCCAGAACGTTTTCCTGCTTAAATCCCTGATCCATGTTCTTAAGATATTTAAGCTGCCGGAAAACTACCAGTGTACATACAATCATTGCAACCGAGATGCTAAACTGTATAACAACCAGTACCTTGCGGAAAAGACTCCCTGCAGAACCCTGCGTGATTTCGCCCTTCAGAACGGTTACCGGACTGAAGCTTGAAAGGAAGAATGCCGGATAGCTGCCTCCGAATATTCCGACAACCAGTATAACAACAATGATCGATATTATTACCACCGGGTTGTATAGTATTGAGAGACCGAAGGATTTTCCGGCAAGAATGTTGAATTTTGGCAATAATACTACAAGCATTACTACGCTGATTACAAGAGATATAATTGTCAGTACAACAGACTCTGACAGGAATTGTGCCACAAGCGGTCCCCGGCGTGACCCGACTACTTTTCGTAAACCTACTTCCCTGGCACGACGAGTGGAACGGGCTGTTGCGAGGTTCATATAATTCATTGCCGCTATCAGGACAAGAAGAAGAGCAACAATTCCAAAAATGATTACATAGGTAATACTGCCTGTGGGCTCGGGTTCTCCGGGATTTGTAGAATACAGATGAATTCTTGTAATTGGCTCCAGAATATATTCAATATTGATTTTAAGAGGTTCAAATATCGTTTTCATATGGGCATTATACATCCCCTGAATCTTGGTTTCGAACGCTTCTACATCAAGATCACGCGGTAAGAGAAGATAGGTGAAAACGCCGAAATTACCCCAGGTTCCGAGTTGCTTTGGCAGATTATTCCTTGCCGCAACTGCATCAAACCGGAAATGGGAGTTAGAAGGTACATCTTCAATTATTCCTGTTACCTCAAAGGTGTTGTCCCCGGCTGTTATCGTTTTTCCGATTGGATCGGCACTGCCAAAATACCTTGAAGCGACGGTTTCGGTGAGAACAATTTTCTTCGGATCCCTGGTAGCTGACTTCACCTCACCCCGGATTACTTTGTAGGTAAAAATGTCAAACAGGGTGGAATCGACATAGAAAAAGTTCTCCTCAATATACTCTTTATCTTCAAATTTATAAAGGGCCCTTGGCATATTTATAAAACGTGTAAAAGATTGCACCTCAGGGTAATCCTGAACCACCTGCGGACCCATCGGTATCTGGGCAACATTCCAGGTGAACTGGTCATCTGTTTCTGTTATTTTTGAGGAAACACGGTAAATCCTGTCAGCATTCTCGTGATATCGGTCATAGCTCACTTCATCAGATACATAAATTATCAGGAATAGTGCACTGGAGATCCCCAATGCCAGTCCGGCTATATTTAAAATACTATAGCCGACATACTTACGTATATGCCTGATGGCTGTTTTAAGCAGATTCTTTATCATAATATTGCTTTAAGATTATATTAAAATTAAAAGTATGTTTTATTTCAACCCTGACCTATAATTGTTATAACATTAACAGAACAATAACAAAATCCCGAAAATTGCCATCACAGTTTTTAGTCTTTTGTTACCAAAGACTTTATTTTTTTTAGAATGCAACAGTAAAAATTATAATTCGTCCTTATTATAACTTTTAAAACAAACCTATGATTACAAACATAATTCGTCTTGCCTTGCGTAATATATTGAAGAATAAGGTTTTCGCGTTATTAAATATTGTCGGTCTTGCAATAGGACTTACAGCGTCATTATTTATCCTTCTATGGATTCAGGATGAACTGAGTTATGAAAATTTTAATGTGAATGCCGGGAATATATACAGGGTGGAAGAAGATCAGTTCTATTCCGGGGAACGGTATCATGTAACCGTAACCCCTCACCCGAGCGGACCGGTATGGAAGGAAAAAATACCGGAAATTAAAGAGCAGACCCGTATAAACCGATTGCCCAAGATCCTTTTCAGGAATAACGAAAAAGTAATGTTTGAATCTTCAATTATAGCAGCCGACTCAGGTCTTTTCAAAGTCTTCACAATGCCACTGGCGATCGGCGATCCTGAAACTGCACTTAATTCACCTCACTCAATAGTACTGACTGAAAAACTTGCTGCAAAATACTTTGGAGATTCAAATCCTGTTGGAAAAACTCTCACTCTTGAAAACAAATACCAGTTCATGGTAACCGGAGTAATGAAAGATCTTCCAAAGAACTCAATGTTTACATTTGAAGGGGTTCTGCCTTATTCATTCTTAACTGAAATAGGAGCTATCAGTAACTCGTGGGGAAATAATTCAATTCTTACCTTTGTACTTTGCGAAAAGGGTATTGAAACTGAGGAAGTAAATAAGAAACTGACTGATGTTGTTCTTGAAAATCTTCCTGAAACGACAACAAAATATCTCCTTTTTCCATTGCTTGATATTCATCTTCATTCACAATTTGGCTTTGAAATAAGCAGAGGCCCCATAATTGTTATTTATATTTTTTCTCTTATTGCTTTATTTGTTCTTCTTATTGCATGCATTAACTTTATCAATCTCTCTACAGCCAAGGCTTCAGGACGCTCGAAAGAAATTGCGATTAAAAAAGTGGCCGGAGCTGATCAGAACACCCTGATCATACAGTTCATGCTGGAGTCATTCTTCCTTGTATCATTTGCACTCGTTTTAGCTTTGATTCTGATGGGACTTTTACTCCCATTGTTTAATAATATTTCCGGAAAGACTTTCATGCTTTCCGATCTCTTCCGTATAAGGTTCATAGTTAGTATATTAATCGCCGGATCCGTTGCCGGAATTATTGCAGGGCTATATCCGGCCCTATACCTCGCTTCCTTTAATCCGGTTACAATTTTAAAGGGAGAACCAGTTTCCGGAAAAGGTAACGGAAAACTGAGGCAGATTCTTGTGGTGATTCAGTTTGCTCTTTCGATACTGATTGCGGTTGCCTCAGTTTTTATGTATATGCAGTTGAAGCACCTTCAGAACAAAGATCTGGGTTTTGATAAGGAGAATCTTGTATGCATTCCGATGACGGATCAAATGAAATCCAAATACTATTCCCTGAAGGATGAACTGCGGAAAGAGACTCTTATAGAAGGAGTTACTGCTGCAAGGAGCAATCCTGTAAGAATCGGTAGCAATTCAGGCGGGGCCGACTGGGAAGGCAAAGATCCGGAAAAACGAGTTCTTATTGGTACCAATGCGGTTGATTATGATTACCTTGAAACTATGAAAATGAAGCTTTCCTCAGGCCGGAATTTCTCACGGGAATATGGATCTGATCTGGTCAGAGACACTACCGGAAATTTTCTCGTTAACGAAGAGGTTGTTAAGATCATGGGTGTTGAAGATGCAGTAGGTAAAAGCTTCAACTTTATGGGTTTTCAGGGCCGGATAGTGGGGGTAATGAAAAATTTTCACTTTAAAGGTGCTGACCAGCCGATTGAACCTGTTGCTTTCGCACTGACCGATCCTGCTTTTCTGAATTATATACTGATCAGGCTGGCGTCCGGAAATACTCCGGAAGCCCTCAAAAGTGTTGAGAATGTATGGAATAAAACAATTCCTGAATACCCGTTCGATTATTTCTTTATCGATGAGGATTATGATAGACTGTTCAGATCTCAGCTTCGTCTCACAAGTTTATTAAAATATTTCACCATACTGGCTGTAATTATAGCCTGCCTCGGGCTTTATGGATTATCAGCTTATTCGACGGAAAGAAGAAGAAATGAGATCGGGATCAGGAAAGTAATGGGAGCAGGCACTCCTGCTATACTCTATTCAATGGTGAGGGAATTCCTTCTCCTCGTCTTCATTTCTTTGATTATTGCCCTGCCGGCAGGATGGATAATTGTCGCAAATCTTATTAAACAATTTGCCAGCCGGATTGAAATGAAAATCTCTGTCTTTGCCATTATCGCAGCCGGAGCTTTAATCATAGCTCTGACCACAGTTATTTTCCAGGCAGTTAAAGCATCTTTGATAAATCCGGCAATTGCACTTAAATTTGAATAACCATAAAAACCTGGGCAATATGTTAAACAATCTCATCAGATACAGTTTAAGATCTTTCAAACGACAAAGATCTTACATAATCATAAACATACTTGGACTCTCGATCGGCATAGCCTGCAGTCTGCTCATCGCACTATTTGTGATAAACGAGGCCAGCTATGACAGATTTAATGTCAAAAAGGACAGAATTTTCAGATTAATCCTCAATGGAAAAATCGGGGGACAGGAAATTACCGGATGCTTCACTCCTTCGGTTATGGGACCGACAATGGCAAAAGAGTTCCCCGAAATAGAAGATTGTCTCAGAATGTCCGGATGGGGCCCTACTGTTGTCGAATATAATAACCAGGTTTTTACGGAGGAACATATGATTGAGGCAGACTCCTCTTTTTTCAATTTTTTCTCAATCCCTGTTCTTAAAGGTGATCCTGCAAATCTTCTTAATGCACCTAAAAAAGTGGTATTATCAAAATCTACGGCGAGAAAGATATTTGGTGAAGAAAATCCAATCGATAAACCTATCAAGATCGGATCAGATACTATAAAATATACTGTTTCAGGAGTTATGGGTGATATACCTGGCAATTCGCATTTTGAGGCAAATATGATAGGATCTTTTATGACCAACCGGAGATCGAGCGATCCAACCTGGCTGAATAACAGTTTCGCCACCTATCTTTTGTTAAAACCAAATTCAAGTTATAAGACAGTTGATGAGAAAATTCCGGAGTTGCTCAGGAAATATGTAGGTCCCGAAATTCAGAAGTACATGGGTATCAATTTGGAAGACTTTCTCGCTCAGGGAAATAAGTACAGGTACTTTCTTCAGAAACTGACAGATGCCCATCTCGATCCGTCGATACAGCAGGAATTTAAAGCCGCAAGCGATCCAAAATACCTGATTATCTTCGGTAGTGTGGCTATACTTATTGTGCTTATTGCGGCAGTTAATTTTATGAATCTGTCAACCGCGCAGGCTTCAAGGAGAGCAAAAGAGGTGGGTATTAAGAAGATTGCCGGATCAACAAGAGCGATGCTTGTTTCCCAGTTCCTTTTGGAATCATTTATCCTCTGTTTGATCGCATTGCTATTCGCGCTTATTCTAATAAAGGTAACTCTACCGTATTTTAATGACCTTCTTGGTACTAATCTGACTCTCGGATTATTCAGAAACTGGTACACTATACCTGGCCTAGTCATTTTTACTGTGATTGTTGGATCACTATCCGGTAGCTATCCTGCTTTTTTCCTCTCATCTTTCAATCCTTATGATGTGCTTAAGGGAAGTGTAAAGAATAGTCAGAATAATGGCAGGCTCAGACGTGTCCTTGTAGTTTTTCAGTTTGCAGTTTCAATACTTCTCATTATAGGCACCATGATAATGTACAGACAGATTAATTTCATGATAAACAAAGATGTCGGATTTAATAAGGAACAGGTGATTGTTATTAACAGAGCTGAAGCAGTAGGATTAAAAATGAAAGCATTTAAAGAGACTGTGAAAAATATACCGGGTATCGTTAATATATCCAGCTCTACTGCAGTTCCTGGACGTATCAACAATAATAATGGTTATATGATAGAGGGCAGGAAGGATGAAACATTTCTCGCAGTATCCAACTGGGTCGATTATAATTTTTTGGAGACCTATGGAATGACGTTAGTCTCGGGAAGAAGTTTTAATGAATCATATTCTTCTGACAAGCAGGCATGCATAATTAATGAGACTGCCAGAAAAGATTTTAATATAACAAATATCGAAGAAGTAAGATTCATGAATCCAACAGATTCAGGTAAAATGGAATATATGCCTATTATCGGAGTCGTAAAAAACTTCAATTTCGAATCACTTCGTAATCCCATTGGGCCATATATATTAAGGTTTCAGAA
>DCVC01000113.1 GCA_002328625.1 Bacteroidales bacterium UBA2198 | reverse complement strand
ACGCGTGATTCGATGCTGAAAGCCTTGAGGTTAAGCGGTATTACTCCTGAGGTAATAAATGAATCTTATAAAAATCTTACTTCGGCACTTCTTTCGGTTGACAAAAGGGTCTTGATTAAGATTGCAAATTCAGTATGGACCGAAAATGATTTCATTGTGAAGCAAGCTTTTATCAAGATACTTAAGGACTATTACAATGCTGAATCTAAATCATTTGACATCAACGATCCAACTGCTCCCGGAAAAATTAACACCTGGATTGAGGATAAAACCAACGGGTTGATCAAAGAAATGGTTGACAAATTGAACGGCAATACGGTAATGCTCCTGATAAATGCCATATATTTCAAAGGAAAATGGAAATCACTGTTCGATAAGACAAAAACTGTTCAGGAATCCTTTTATAAACCAGGGGGCTCATCAGCAGATATCCCGATGATGAAACAAAAGGGTGATTTTAGTGTATATCTGGGTAACGGATTCATCCTTGCTGAATTTCCGTATGGCCAGGGGAATTTTGTCATGAATATTGTTTTACCTGATGAGCAGGATGGACTAAGCGCATTAGTGCCATTATTAAATGATACAAATTTCAATGAATGGATCGGGCTGATGAGTAAAAGAGAGATCGATCTGTCATTCCCAAGATTTAAATATGGTTACAAAAAACAGTTAAAGGAAATTCTTTCACTTATGGGTATGGAAATAACATTTAATGATGGTGCAGATTTTTCAAATATTTCAGATCAATATGATCTTTTGATAAACGATGTCACACATCAGGCTTTCATTGAAACAAATGAAGAAGGTACCGAAGCTGCAGCTGCAACTATTGTTGATATTGGACTGACTTCTATGCCTCCTGCCCCACTGGTCCTGAAACTTGACCATCCTTTTATCTACCTGATAAGGGAAACAACAACCAATTCAATAATATTCATGGGAAGGGTTACTGATCCCTCAGCAAATTAATGTGAGGTTATTTGTCTGTCATAGCCTCCATTCAGGCCTTCTTCCGAAAGGTGAAGGCCTTTTTTAATGAAATATCAAATCATGTCGTTATTTTTATCTGATTTTTTAGATACGATATAACAATACTAATGACAAAGCTTGCCAAAGAACTCTCTCTTTACGGATTGATAATGGTTGCTATTGGATCATGCATCGGTTCAGGAATCTTTGTTACACCGTCACAGATTGCCGGATTGATACCATCATCGTCACTGATCTTGCTTGTATGGGCACTGGGTGGAATTATTACCCTTACAGGTGCTCTTACTTTCAGTGAAATGGGTTCAATATTTCCAAAAGCAGGAGGAATATACGTATTTCTGAAAGAGGCATACGGAGGCTGGTTGGGCTTTCTTTACGGATGGGCATATCTTATTATTATAACTTCAGGATCAATAGCTGTACTGGCACTTGCATTCTCTTATTATCTCAGCTTTTTCATCCCGATGGATCAAACTATGAAAATTATTATCGGTATTGTCACAATAATATTACTTACTACCCTTAATGTATTCAGGGCAAAATACGGTGAGATATTCTCAATTATCTTCACAGGCTTGAAAATTCTGGGGATATTAATAATTATTGGTTCCGGTTTCATATTTGGAGACAGCAGCTTGTCATTCAGGAATATAAGCTTGGTGGCATCGTCAAATACCGGACTTTCTAACTTTGGAGTGGCACTGACAGGAGTACTTTTTTCATACGGCGGGTGGCAGCATGCTTCTTTCCTGGCAGGTGAAACAAAAAATCCTTCCAGAAATGTGCCTGTGGCTATGATTACAGGCGCTGTAATAATAATATTTATTTATCTGCTTGTTAACACCTCCTATATGCTGCTTCTTCCGGTTACAGATATTGTGTCGTCTGAGAAGGTGGCAGCCGAAGCTGTCACCACTATTCTTCCCTTTGGTGGTATGCTGGTTGCAGGAATAATTGCCATAAGCACTTTTGGAACTATCGGGATTTATACTCTCTCAACACCCAGGATTTATTATGCAATGGCTTCGGACGGTCTCTTTTTCAGAAGCATTTCTAAAGTGCATCCGGTATATAAAACTCCTGTTAATGCAATAATTGTACAGTCTGTATGGTCTATTGTTCTTCTGATGTTCTGGGGAACTCTTGAAAATTTGATAACTTATACAGTTTCAATAGAATGGATTTTTTTCACCCTTGCAGCAGCAGGGATATTTATCTTCAGGAAAAAACTGAAGAATATTGAAAGACCGTACAAAACACTGGGTTATCCAATAACACCATTGATTTTTATTGTTATCAATACTTTGTTTGTCATCAACATAATGATAAACAAACCATTGCATGTAGCAATTGGATTTATTTTCCTGCTGCTTGGGGTACCGGTATATCTCTTCTTCAGGAAAAAAAATTCTATATCAATCAGGAAATCCTGATGAAATTAAAAGGAACGTCAAGGATTGATGCAAAGTATTCGCCACGTTCGAGTATATCATCATCACCTTCCTCATAATACCAGTTTATGATGAACTTCTTATGCTTCAACTGGACATAGATGATCTTTTGAAGAAGATGAATAAAGACTTTTGCGCTAGCACTGTTAAAATATTCCAGGTTAATATCAACAGAGGTAACATCAGCAGGGTTCTTAATGTACTCCGTTATCCACTCCTCAACAGGTTTAAAGAATGTAATAACGTTCTCGTGAATAGAACGCCCCTTGATTTTTATTGTCCCCCCGGGGGTCAATAATATCTCAGGTGAGTTTTTAGTCGGCGAAATCTTTAATTCCTTCATTCAAAAATATGATACTTCGAATTTAAACAATTTAAATTTAAAATTCTGTGCTTTTCACATTTGAATATTCACTGTAACAATCAAAATCTTGCCACAGGGGCAACATCCTGATCTGTAAAATCACCTCTAAGATACTTATAATAACCAGTAATGCCAATCATTGCAGCATTATCAGTTGTATAAACAAGCGGCGGAATGAAAATACTCCAGTTTCTTTTAACGGCTTCTGCTGTGATTGCTTTTCGCAAACCTGAGTTGGCAGATACACCTCCGGCTATTCCTATTTCAGTAATTCTTGTTTTTTCGGAAGCTTTTATCAATTTACTCATCAGGATACTTACAATTGTATGCTGAAGTGATGCACACAGGTCAGTTTTATTCTTTTCAATAAAATCATTTTCACCTTTCAGTCTGTCCCTGAGGAAATAGAGGAAACTGGTTTTTAGCCCGCTGAAACTGAAATCAAGATCTTTAACGTAAGGCTTTGAAAAATGAAATGTATAAGGGTTTCCCAATCCTGCAAGTTCGTCTATCGCCGGTCCCGCAGGGTATCCAAAACCCATCAGTTTACCGCATTTATCAAAAGCCTCACCAGCGGCATCATCAATTGTATTTCCTATTATTTCAATTTCCAGGTGGTTTTTCATCACGATGATCTGTGTATGTCCGCCAGAAACAAGCAGACAGAGAAAGGGGAACGAGGGGATCCTGTTTTCCTTATTTTTATCCAATATAAAATGAACCAGGATATGTGCCTGTAAGTGGTTTACTTCAATCAAAGGAATACTCATGGCCAATGCCAGCCCTTTGGCAAATGAGGTGCCCACAAGGAGCGAACCAAGCAGTCCCGGACCTCGGGTAAAAGCAACAGCATCGATGTCGCTGATCTGCACACCGGCTTTTTTCAGAGCCTGATCTGTTACAGGAACAATATTAGCCTGATGTGCTCTTGAGGCAAGTTCGGGAACAACTCCTCCAAATGATAAATGAACACCCTGGTTGGCAATTAAATTTGACAGTATATAACCATCTCTGATCACCGCTACTGAAGTGTCATCACAGGATGATTCGATGGCTAATATTGTGACCGGCATCAAGACTTTAAGTTTCCTTATCGACTAATTCAGGTATGATTAAGAAAATGATAATTATTGATCAAAGGATGGCAAATCAATCCTTATAAGAAATATCCAGATACGCTAACCTGCTTTTATAATCTACTTTACGGATTCTGACTTTCAGTATTTCTTTCCCTGTCAGCAATGAAATCTCCTTTAAGATCTTTTGTTTTTTTGCTGTTTTAAGCAGTTCAAGATCGTCATAAACAATTGAGTACGTCACAGTATTGTTTTTAAGCGTAAACTCTTCAAGAACAATTGCGCAAATAACTATTATTACATTGAAGATAAGCACTCCCAGAACAGGGAAACCAACCAGCTTCAAAGAATTGATCACCGAGATACCGATGGTTGTAAAGATATAAGACATATCCTTAAGACTGAAATTCCTTGTTCTGAATCTGAGGATCGCAAAAATGGCAAATAACCCGACAGCCATGCCAAACTCAATGAAAACTGATTTAAGCATGGAGGTAATGAAGAAGACCGTAATGCCCAACAAGAAAAATGTAAAGAGGAACTTCTCCTTCTTTGTGTATCTAAAATAAATACCACGTATCAGAATGATAAGAAATGTAAGGTTTATTACAAACCGTATCAGGATGCCGTAAAAATCCTGGTTGTTTAAATTGAAAAAATTGTCAGGCATTTTTATTGTTTTTAAAGGTTAAAAAAAAGAATGATGCTTATCCTCAAATCTGATTTTGCAATCTTGTTCAGAATACTGAAGTGTCAAATTTCATAAGAATCTTTTGAATCTCCAAATACTATTATTTTGAATCAAATGGATGAATTAACTATTTATTGTGCCAGAGTAACTATTTTCATGAAATCCTGTAATCCGATTGGCAAAATTAATTCTCGATCAGGCAGATTAAGATTTGAGCAGGTCGCCGGCTTAATTAATTGGCCAGGTTTTTGTTATATTTGCAGCATACATCTAAGACTGTTTGGCGGACTTTTATTATTAAGTAATGTAATATCTTGAATGCTGATATGTTCAAAAAAATTAAAAAATCATTCAAGTATTTTGCCATGATGGCCGGGATCTTAATAATAATCCCGACATCTTCCTACCTTGTATTGCTAATTCCTGGCGTTCAGACATTCATTGTTAAAAGGATCACAAGTCATCTGTCAAATGAGATAAAAACAACCATTTCGGTCGGAAAAGTAGAATATGCTTTCTTTAACAAACTAACAATCAACGATTTGTTAATAAAAGATAATCACAATGACACATTGGTTTTTTCAAGGAAGATTATTACAGGATTAAGGAAACTTGACTTCAGGAATAAGTCATTCAAATTTGGAAAAATTTCTCTGCAGGAACCTGTAGTAGCACTGATAACCGATACAACAGGAATGATGAACCTGTCATGGTATCTTGAAATGCTTAAAACATCGGAAAAAGACACAATAAGGAAGACAACCGGCAAATTCTCCGTGAATCAGATCGAAATAAACAATGCCAGATTCTCACTTATCAATAAAAAAGGACCGGAAAGCAAAATGATGACAGATTTCAATAACCTTCATCTGAAAGACATTAACGCAAGTATTGAAAATCTGCTTGTTTTCCGTGATACTGTTGCATTTGCTATTGACAATCTATCATTCGTAGAATCAAATGGATTCTCAGTAAAATACCTTAATGCAAATATGACCTTTGCAAATCATGATTTGATAATGAGTTCGTTGTCTCTTAATTCCGAGAAAAGTACTATTAATGCCACAAAAATCGCGCTATATCCTGATTCCTCAACATCATTCAGGAATTTTACAGAGGAGGTCAGATTAGAGGTTCTCTTTGAAAAATCCCTTATAAGCACTTATGATCTTAAATATTTTTTGCCATTTATCAACAGGTTTGATGAGTCAGTATGGGTATCCGGTAAAGTGTCAGGTACAATTTCGGAACTGAGAGGGAGAAACATTGAGATGACATACAAGGAAAACAGTTATATTGACTGTGACTTTGATTTCTCAGGGCTTCCTCAAATAGAAAACACTTTTATATATATTGGTGTCAACATTTTAAAAACCAATGCAAAAGATCTGGATAACATTAAAGTAGGCGACAAAGAGAAGATTACTATACCTGAAATCATTTACAAACTGGGCAATATCTCTTTTGACGGCACTTTTACAGGCTTCACCACCGATTTTGTAACCTATGGCAAACTCCGTACAGATAAGGGAAATATAAGGACTGATATTTCGTTGCGCCCTGAGGATAAAAACGTGTACAGGGTTAAAGGATTGCTATCAGGCAACAATATTGAGCTGGGAGAAATTTCTGAAAATCCTGAATTATTTGGTAAGCTTAATATGGAGGCTAATGTTGATGGTTATGCTTATTCACTTGATAAATTCTCTGGTAATCTTACAGGTAAAGTTGACAGTGTTGAAATCAAGAATTACTTGTACCGGAACATTACCCTTAATGGTGTTTTTACGGAAAAAACATGGGACGGAAGTGTTAAAGTAACCGATAATAACATCAGAATGGATCTTCTTGGGATGTTTGATTTCAGCCGGGACTTACCGGAATTTGACTTTACTCTGAATCTGGCTGAAGCTAACCTGTACAGTCTTAATTTAGATGAAGCAGACACGACTTCCTCACTGACAATGCTGATGACAGCAAATTTCAAAGGTAATAGTATAGATAATCTTGATGGTGAAATAAGACTTTTAAATTCAACTCTTAGAAAGTATAATAACAGGCTTGATCTATATGATTTCTCACTGAGAACCTTTACCGAAGAGAGTAATCCTGCAATCAGCCTGAGAACTGACTTCATGGATGCAGACATAAGGGGCTATTATAATTTTGCTGAACTAAAAAACCTGTTTAATTCTGCGCTTGCATCTGCTATGCCGTCAGCATTCGCTGAACCGGTAATAGATCCGAGGGAGAGGAAGAACAGATTCAGGTTTAATATAAACTTTAAGAACAGTGACAAAATAAGTACATTCTTCCGAACAAATATTAACATTGCAGATAAGAGCAACATCAACGGAACCATCTTTGCCGACAGCCTTATTATGGTGACAGCCCGATCAAAATCATTGAACATTAAAAATGTCGTTCTGAACGACCTTTTATTTGAAGCAAATCTTTCCGGTAGCCTTCTTGCTGTTAATCTAAGCAGTTCATCCCTTAAGATATTTGGTCAGACCGAATTAAGAAATTTTCTTGTCGGACTGGATACTAAGCCTGATAACTTCGATTTATCAGTTGAATGGAATAATAAAGACAAATTACTGAACAAGGGGAATTTTACTGCCTATGGTTTTATAGAGACTGTCAATAAGGGAAGAACAAATCCTTTACTGACAATCAATATTAATCCTTCAAACATTTATTCAAGGAATAATCTCTGGAAGATTAACAATTCCTCAATCCTGATCGATTCAAGTTCAATAAATATTAACAGAATATTTATCAGTAATAATGATAACTTCTACATGATTGATGGCAAGATCTCAGAAGATCCGATGGATACACTTAACCTGGAATTTAAAGGTATAGATCTTTATACTCTGAATTCTGCTCTTGATAAAGATTCATATAATAATGAGTATTCGATACCACTTGAACTTAAAGGAATTCTCAGCGGTAATATAATTCTTACTAATATCTACAAAGATCTGTTGCTTGAAAGCAATATTGTGGTCAATGGATTTTCTATTCTTGGAAGTGATTATGGAAATATTTCTGCGGCATCGGTATGGAATAGTGCAAGCAACGTGGCAGATATAAATGCCAGCAATAATTTTAAAGGTGTCAAAATGTTTGATATTAACGGATATTATGATCCTGTAGCTAAAAAGATAAATCTGGATATTTTAACTGATAAATTGCCAATTGATGCCTTAAATCCTTTATTAAGCAGCTTTGCATCAGGCATAAGCGGACAGGCCTCGGGGCGGTTGAATTTATCGGGGGAGTTTGACAAACTGGATCTTACAGGAGCTGTACTTGCCGAGAATTCATCAATGAAAGTTGATTACCTCCAGACAAAATACAAACTTAATGATACAATCAGGTTCAATAAAAACAGCATATTTTTTAATAACATAAGGCTCACAGATGAAAGAGGTAATCTTGTTGCTCTTTCAGGAAGAATCAATCATAATCATTTCAAGGATTTTGGCGCAGATATTCTGATAAATGCCAATGAGTGTCTTGTTCTTAACACCAGGTTGAAAGACAATGAATTGTTCTACGGGACTGCTTTTGCAACAGGTGTTGCCACAATAAAAAGCGGACCCAGCTTACTTTCATTCGACATTTCAGCAAAAACAGGCAAAAATACAAGAATCTATATTCCTTTAAGTTCCGGATTATCAGTTTCTGAATATTCGTTTATTACTTTTATTAATCCTGACACAACCAGTTCGGAACACAAGCCAAGTACCCTTAACGTACCAGTTGTTGCCCAGCAAACCGGACTTGAAATGAATTTCGATCTGGAGGTTACTCCTGAAGCTGAAGTACAACTTACTATAGACTCTAAAGCTGGAGATGTAATGAAAGGGCAGGGATCAGGGAACCTGAATATTAATATTGACAAAACCGGAGATTTTAAGATATCTGGTGACTATATTATTGAAAATGGTGATTATCTGTTTACTCTTGGTAATATATTCAATAAATCATTCAGCGTGGAAAGTGGAGGTAAAATAAGTTTCAACGGGAATGTAGAAAATGCTGAGATTGATATCAAGGCTATATACAAGTTGAAAGCTTCTCTTTACGAAATTCTTCAGGATGAAAGATTCAATGAACGGATACCAGTGGAATGTCACCTTAATTTATCAGGGAATTTGTTTAATCCGATTGTAGGATTTAATATCTACCTCCCGATGGCGGATGAGGAGACCCGGACATATCTGAAGAATGCTATTACAACAGAAGAGGAATTAAGTCGACAGTTTCTTTACCTTCTGGTAATGAACAGTTTCCTTTCAGATCCTTCATACCGGTCTTCATTAAGCACTACAAAAACCGGCACATCCGCGATGGCGGTCACTACAACCGAAATGCTATCGAATCAATTAAGTAACTGGTTATCCCAGATCAGTAATGATTTCGATATTGGTTTTGTATACCGCCCGGGTGACAAAAAAGAGCTGAATTCCCAGGAGGTACAGGTTGCTCTGTCAACTCAGCTTCTTAACGACAAGGTATTAATTAATGGCAATTTTGATGTAAGAGGAACTGACAACAGCTATGGGAATCCTATTACGGGGGATTTCGATATTGAATACAAAATTGCTGAAAAGATACGATTCAAAGTATTCAACAGGTTTAATAATCCTTATACAGGGAAGGGCGTTCCGTATACCCAGGGATTTGGTCTTTTCTACAAGCAGGATTTTAACAGATTCTCAGATCTGTTGAGGAAACAGAACAAATCAGACATGAAAAAAGAGGACGATATTATCCTCAATCAGTAAGAGTTAATAAATATTATACCATTGTTATTAACCCGATATAATAGACCGTGGTATTTTTCCGTTTTTTAATATCTTCGCCCGTGATTTTTCAATGAGATGAAGACTTACAAAACCAAATACACATCTATCTAAAAGGAAGGAAATGACATTTTTACATTTTATACTACAGGAAGGACCTGTTTCCGTTGAGAGCGCAAGCGGGATGAAACTGACGCTACTTGACCTGGCTATTAAAGGAGGCTGGGTAATGATACCCATTGTTCTGTTATCTCTCGTGGCTGCTTATATCTTTATTGAAAGATATTATGTTATCAGAAAAGCTTCAAAAGAAGACACGAACTTTATGAACAGAATAAAAGACTATATTCATGATGGGAAGATTGATGCAGCTATGGCACTCTGCAGATCTGCCGACACTCCTTCGGCAAGGATGATTGAAAAAGGCATCAGCAGGCTTGGAAGACCGTTGCATGATATCAGTACTGCAATTGAAAATGTTGGCAAACTTGAAATCTCGAAACTTGAAAAGAGCTTTCCGACATTAGCCACCATTACCGGAGCAGAGCCAATGCTGGGATTCCTAGGAACCGTAATTGGTATGGTAAGGTCATTCTATGCGATGTCTCAGGCAGGAAACAATATTGAAGTATCATTGCTTTCCGACGGAATCTATACAGCTCTTATTACAACTGTTGCGGGTCTGATAGTGGGTATCCTTGGCTACTTTGCTTACAATACACTGGTGGTCAGAGTCGAAAGGGTGGTTTTCAGTCTCGAGGCCACTCTGACTGAGTTTATGGATATTCTGAACGAACCATTAAAAACCGGACGTTAAAATGGCAATTTCTTCAAGAAACAGAGTGAGCATCAGTTTTAGTTCGACGGGAATGACTGATGTTGTGTTTAACCTTCTCATTTTCTTTATGCTGACCTCAACACTGGTTCACCCTACCGCTCTTAAACTTATCCTGCCGCAAGGCAGTACACAAACTTCGGCAAAACCACAAACAACTGTATCAATAACACGTGATCTGAAATTCTATGTTGAACAGCAACAGGTCAATATTGAAGATATGGAGGCAGTATTAAGACAAAAACTGGGTGAGAATCCAGATACTTACATTGCACTCCATGTTGATAAAAGTGTTCCTTTTGAGAATGCTGTTAAAATTATGAACATTGCACAGGCAAATAATTACAGATTAATAATTGCTACCTCGCCCAAATAGTGATCTGCGCAAATTTCCTTCCGAAAGAAAGAAAGGAATCATAGGAACTACAATAATTCATGTGGTACTTGTTGCATTACTTGTTTTTGTTGGTTTCACCCCCCCCGAACCACCTGAATACGAAGAAGGTATTTTTGTTAACTTCGGAACTGATGAATCAGGATCAGGAGTAATAGAACCTTCTCCTCCCCCAAGGCAGGAGGAAATCCCTCCCCCTCTTCCTGAAAATACTCAGAAAACTCAACCTGAAGAACCTTTGCTTACACAAAATATCGAGGAAGCTCCTGTTGTTAAAAAAGTTGACCCTGAAGCTGAAAAGAAGAGACTTGAAAAACTGGAAGCTGACAGAAGGATCCGTGAACAACTTGAAGCAGAAAGAAAAAGGAAAGAGCAGGAAGAGATTGAGAGAAAGAGAATCGAAGAAGAACAAAAAAGACAGGTTGATATAATGGAACGGACTAAAGCCGCTTTGCAGAGCTCTAAGAATGCAGGTACAAAATCAACAAGCGAAGGTACAACCGGAGGGACGGGAAATCAGGGTGCACCAACCGGATCAGTCGATTCAAAAGTCAGGGGCGAAGGTACCGGCTTAGGCGACAAGGGAATATCATACGACCTCCAGGGTCGAGGATTCCAGTCTCTTCCGCCTCCAAAATATGATTATCAGGGTGAGGGCAGAGTTGTGGTTGAGGTTAGTGTGGACAGATCCGGAAAAGTTACACAGGCCGTACCGGGAATAAAAGGTTCTACCACTCTGGATGAATATCTGCTTAAAGTTTCTAAAGAAGCTGCACTGCAGGCCAGATTTGAGGCCAAACCCGATGCGCCGGTTATTCAGAAGGGAACAATCACTTATAATTTCATCCTCAAGTAGGATCATTCTTTTTTCTCAAGTAAGTCTTTTACTGCTGCAACAAGGTTGTCGATAAGACTGTTATCCTTAATTATATAATCATTAATCCCCTTTCGTGCCAGCTCAAGAACAATCTCTCCCTTATCTTGCCCGGAAAGGATTATTACAGGAAGTGAAGGATTTAGTTCTCTGATCCTGTTGAAGATTTCCAGGCCATTTAATACTTCTGCCCCATGTTTTACAAAGAAAAAATCAAGAATAACCATATCCGGATTTTTATGCATCGCATTAAGACAATCTTCTCCGTATTCAAATGCTTCAAGCAGATAACCTTCTGATGTAAATCTTTTAACTACCAGCATGTTAATCAGAGGATCGTCGTCAACTATAAAAATCAGCTTCTGTTTGTTCATTCTGTTCTACATTGAAAAGAGGGGAAAAGATTTCATCATTTTCAGGACCTTATCTCCTACTCCGGCAATTACGATTTCATTATCAATATTGGAAATTACTTCATCAATCAAATCAACGATTTCAGGCATATGCCTTTCCTTAAGCCCCCTGGTCGTGATTGCAGGAGTGCCTACCCTGAGACCCGAAGTAAGAAAAGGGGAACGACTATCGAATGGCACCATGTTTTTATTTACAGTGATATGAGAAAGTACAAGTGTATTTTCAACTTTTTTCCCGGAGATATCCGGAAATTTTGTACGGAGATCTATAAGCATAAGATGATTATCGGTGCCTTCTGAAATAACCTTATATCCCTTATCAATAAAGGCTTCTGACATTACTGATGCGTTCTTTTTAACCTGAATCTGATACTCCCGGAATTCCGGTTCAAGTGCCTCCCCGAATGAAACAGCTTTTGAGGCTATCACATGTTCAAGAGGACCTCCCTGAATTCCCGGAAATACTGCTGAATTAAGAAGTGACGACATCATCCTTATTTCTCCTTTGGGTGTTGTGATTCCCCATGGATTAACAAAGTCCTTGCCCATCAGAATTATACCACCTCTTGGTCCTCTGAGTGTCTTATG
>DCVC01000042.1 GCA_002328625.1 Bacteroidales bacterium UBA2198 | reverse complement strand
CCGCTTCCCTGGGAAATTCAGGATACTGTTTCTGAATTTTTTCCAGTTGTTCCGTAGCCTTGTCAAAATCTCCATTCCTGATATAGATATCCGTAAGGTTAAGTTGCGGAGCCAGATTCCATGGAGATTTTTCAACCAGGTCCACCATATATTTTCCCCGTTGATTACGTGAATCATCGTCTGCTTTTGTTGCAAGTACTTCAGTCAGGTTATAGAGTGTTTTAATATGACCGGGAGAATATGTAAGTGCCTCTTTGAGTTGTGAAATAGCGTTATCCGGGTCATCCTTCATCTGGTAAACGGTTGCCAGTATAAGTCTTATATCCGGATCGGCGGGATCAATCTTGATTGCTTTGAAAAGCTGTTTTTCAGCTTCCGGATATTTGCCCATTCTTAAATATGTCAATCCCAGGTTTGCATATCCCAGTTTTTCCTGCGGTGCCAGTTCGATAAACCTCAGGAACTGTTCCTCGGCTTCTTCAAGTTTAAACTCCTCCAGGTATGCCAGCCCGACGGTTCTTATTGTGATCAGATCTGTTGACTTTTCCTTGCTTTTACCCGGCTTACTCTTGCAGCTGAACAGGATCAGGGAACATATAACCGTTATTATTATAATGATTGTCTTTTTCATCCGTATATAATTTATTTTTAAAGGTCGGATATCCTGTCCCGCAAAGCGGGAGAACCACTCATGATTGACTTCGTCAAGCTCCCCTGCAAAAGCGGGGGCGGTTGAAATTGAATTATTTTTATACTTGTTTGTGATTGGGTTCAACCATGTGGGTTTCATAATTCCAAAATTAAGAATAAAAGAGCTTAAAGTTAATCTTAATGGATTTTATAAACAGCAGCAGAGAATTAATTGTTAATACTATTTAAGACAACCGGGTAACCATTTTCCAATTCGGTAATTATGAAATCTCCCGTCCGGTTTCCGCTTCTGTCAAATTGGATTGTTCCGGTTACTCCTTCATATTTTATTTGTGCAATTGATTTCTGAATCTTTTCCCGCTTATTCTCTCCGGCAGTTCTGATAGCATCAATAAGCATGTTCATAGCATCGTAGGAATATGCTGCCACCATTCCCGGCATCTCTTTATAGATTTTTCTAAACTCATCACGGAAGAGATTAGTCTTTGATTCCGGCCATCCTCCAGATGGAACCAGAAGTAACTTGTCGAGTTTTAGTAATTCGTTCATGGACAATTCATTTTCATTCAGCAGAAATAAGGGACCAAAAACAGGCTGTTTCATTTTTTTCTGGTTGAATGCCTGAATTATTTTTAACGAAACACCGGGCCTGCAGAATAAGACAACGCAATTTATTTCTGCACTGTTTACCTGGTCAGCCAGAGTATTAAAATTACTGTACTTTTCTAATGAGAAAAGTACCGGTTCGCTCTTCTTAGTCAACCTGGCTCTTTTCAATTTCAGAAAGTTATCGAGAGCTTGTCTTGAATCATAATCATTATCGGATATTGTTGCAACCTTATTGAATTCTCTCTTATAATAAATCTCTTCTATTAAAGCTGCAGATTGTTGGAGATCGGTCGGGACACAATTAAAGAACCATGGTACAAAAGCCTGGGAAAGTGTCGGGTCGCTAGCCCATGCGGAGACAAAAACGACACCTGCTTTTGTACAGGCCTGTTCAACCAGGTGTGCATTTCGTCCATCGTGCGAACCAAGAATGGCCCATACTTTTTCCTCAAAGATCAGGTTCACAGCTTCTTTGGAACCGGTTCCCCAGGGACCTTCCAATGACCTGATCACTAACTGAAAGGGACTCCCGTTCAGGCCTCCGTTTTCGTTGGCTTTCATAATTGCCATTTCAGCTCCTTGCCTGGCTGCAACGGATCTATTATCAGGTATTAAAAGCCCTATTTTTACCGGCTGGCCCTGTTTGTCAGGGAAAATACAGGCACCTGCATCCATGACTAAAGAAGCAAGGATAATGAGCACAAGATAAGTCCTGCATAACTCCCTGACTGACCTCATGCAGGAACCCTGGCATATCTTCATACCAGGGAAGGTTCAGGAAGCGAAATGTTTCTTCCTATAGCCAGAGCTATTTTCTTAAGATCGGTCATCAGCTGGAAAAACTCATCAGGGCGTAGCGATTGATGTCCGTCACATAAAGCTTCGTCGGGATGATAATGCACCTCCATTATCAGTCCGTCAGCTCCGGCAGCAACTGCTGCTTTTGACATGGCAGGGACCATCCAGTTGAGTCCCGTACCATGACTGGGATCCACAATAACGGGCAGATGACATAAGTGCTTAAGCATTGGTACTGCGCTGAGGTCAAGAGTATTACGGGTTGAAGTTTCAAAAGTACGTATGCCGCGTTCGCATAAAATTACCTGTTCGTTGCCCTGATTAAGAATATATTCGGCAGCCAGAAGAAACTCTTCAATGGTTGCCATCATACCACGCTTAAGCAGTACCGGCTTTTGTTGCATCCCAACTTCTTTCAGAAGCGGATAGTTGTGCATGTTGCGTGAACCGACCTGCAAAATATCAGCGTATTCGCTGACAACTTCTATCTGGCGGGTATCCATAACTTCAGTTACAACAGGCAATCCTGTCCTGCTGCTTATATCTTTGAGAATTCTTAATCCCTCTTCTCCGAGTCCCTGAAAGTTATAGGGAGAAGAACGTGGTTTGAAGGCACCACCTCTCAGTATCCTTGCTCCTCCCGCCATTACAGCCTTTGCGGTCTCATACAATTGTTCACTGCTCTCAACGGCACATGGACCTGCAATAATAACAACATCTGTGCCTCCTACCATAATACCTCTGACATTTACTACCGTTTTATCCGGTCTGGATTCACGGCTTACCCTTGCCGGTACGGAAAAAACATCATTTGACGGATGATTGCATGAATTTATCGACATATCGTATTCTCCTATAAGATTAATACCCTATATTAGTTTTCTTGTATATTTGATTTTCCTGCTTAAGAGGTGGAGCAGGAGAAAATTCAAATTTGCCTTTACTTACAATGGCCATAAAAATGGGTCTGATATTGTTCCATGATCCGTCGAAGATAACCGGTCCAGTAACTCCCTGATACCCCTGAAATGTTTTCATATCAGTAAGCACATCGCGGATCAACGCACGGTTCAAACCTGCTTTATGAACTGCCTCAATAATTATGTTCATCCCATCGTAAGCATGTGCGGCAAACACATCCGGCTCCTGCCCGAACCTTTTAATGTAATTGGCCTTGAATGCTTTTAATTTTGGAATATCCGCATCGGGATTATATTGACATGTAGTAATAACACCTTCAGCATTGTTACCGGAGATTTCAAGAAATTCGGGATTAACCATCCTGTCGGAGCCATATACCGGCTGATTCATCCCTTTTTCCCGTATCTGGTTCAGAATAAGTGCCGATTCTTTGGCATTTCCCCAGATCAATATTGCATCAGGGGATATTCTCTTTACGCGTTCAAGCTGTTTGTCAAAATTTGTTTCTCCATCATTGAAACGTTCCTCAATGATAATAGGAAATCCTATACGTGTTGATGAACGGTTGAAATGCAGGGTACCCACCCTGCCATACCGGTTATTTGCCCTTACAACGGCAACCCTGGAGTGTTTGTCCTTTACAAATATCTGGTTAACCAGGGCATAACTGCTCTGCCGGTCGTCGGGAATAGTACGGATAACCCATGGTATATTGGTTTCTGTAAAAGTAGGATCGGGGTCTCCTGTGTTTACATTGGGGATCTCAAGTTTTAAAGTAGCCCTGATTGCCACATG
>DCVC01000041.1 GCA_002328625.1 Bacteroidales bacterium UBA2198 | reverse complement strand
ATGGTGGCCCTGCGCGCCAAGGCTGATAAGATTATACTTGGAGGAATGGGCCTTACCAATGATGATTATCTCTTTTATAAGAACGTTTTTGACAATGCAGGTGCCCTTGACCGGATAATCAGTTTCGTTAATACCACAGAGAACCCTCCGGTGGAGCGGTTGCTGGTTCCTGATATGGCACTTACAGCTGCAGAGTATTTTGCTGCTAAAAGGAATGAAAAGGTACTGGTTCTGTTGACCGATATGACATTATACGCCGATGCCTTAAGTATCGTATCTAACCGTATGGACCAGATCCCTTCAAAAGACAGTATGCCAGGTTCATTATACAGCGATCTTGCTAAAATATATGAAAAAGCAGTACAGTTTCCCGATGGTGGTTCCATAACGATTATAGCGGTAACAACTCTTTCAGGTGGTGATATCACACATGCCATCCCCGACAATACAGGATATATAACTGAAGGACAGTTATTTCTGCGACGCGATACCGACATCGGAAAGGTTATCGTTGATCCCTTCAGAAGCCTGTCACGTCTAAAACAGCTGGTAATAGGCAAAAAAACACGTGAAGATCATCCCCAGGTTATGAATGCGGCTATCCGATTATACGCTGATGCTGCCAATGCCAAAACAAAACTTGAGAATGGCTTTGACCTGACCGATTACGATGAAAGAACTCTGAGATTTGCAAAGGAATACTCAAACAGACTGCTGGCAGTGGACGTCAACATTGATGTTGAATCTATGCTGAACACTGCATGGACATTATTTGAAAAACATTTCAACCACCCTGAAGTGGGTATTAGGGAGGAGTATGTGAAAAAGTACTGGCCAAAGAAACAATTTGTTACAGAATAATCTGAAAGATAGCACTTATGGCAATTAAATTTCAATATAACAAGACTTCCCTTCAGGAACTTAATAAACAACTCCGGATCCGTGTAAGGGCGTTGCCAACCATCAAGAACAAAGAATCGGCCTTGCGTATTGAAGTGAAGAAAGCGAAGGACGATGCTCTTGAACTGTATGATAAACTGACCGGTAAATTCGCCCAATATGAAGACATGGCCAGGATGTGGGTGGAATTCGAACCTTCATTGATCACAATTAAGGATGTTATACTATCAGTTAAAAAAATTGCCGGGGTAAAAATTCCTGTTCTTGATGAGGTCATTTTTGAAACAAAAGAATTCAGCCTTTTTAACCAGCCCTCATGGTACCCTGAAGGTATTGAAATTCTCAAGGAACTTTCCCGTATTGCAGTGGAAAGAGAATTTTTCCACAGGAAAATGAACCTCCTTGAACATGCCCGGAGAAAAACAACACAAAAGGTTAATCTTTATGAGAAGGTTCAGATTCCGGGATATGAAGAGGCTATTTTGAAGATCAAACGGTTCCTGGAAGATGAGGAAAGTCTTTCAAAATCATCACAGAAGATCATTAAAAACCGTCAGCAGGAAATGGAGGCAGCAGCATGATTATACCAATGAAGAAATATTCATTCCTGGTTTATCATCGCGACTATGAGGATTTTCTTAAGAATCTCAGGGATTTAGGGGTTGTTCACCTTATCGAAAAAAAGGAAGGTGTAAGCGATGATATCAGGGATCAATACCAGCTTATCGATCGCGTTGATAAAACCATACGCCTTCTTAAAAAAAAGGGGGTACAAGCTCAAGTACCCCAGACCCGGGTTAACGCAAAAGATATTTTTAATGACATCACATCGATGCAGAGTCAGCTTGAGCAGAAAAATCACTCACTGACACACCTTCAGAAGGAAATAACTGAACTTTTACCCTGGGGAGATTTTTCATCTGATCTGTTGAAAAAACTCTCTGAAAATGGGATCAATTTCAAGTTTTTTATATCTCAGAAAAGGAAATTTGATCCTGCATGGATGGAAGATTACCCGTTGGAAATCATCAACAAAGCAGGAGATAGTATTTATTTTATTGTTGTTGAAAGAGACCTGGAAGAAATTAATCTGCCTGCAGAGGAATTCAGGTTACCCAAACACTCCCTATCTGAACTGTACCTTATAAAAGACAATATACACAAGGATGTCAGTGACATAAACAACAAAATCGACGAGTATGCTGCAGAAGCCATTCCCGCGCTTGAAGGATATAAAAACCATCTAATCCAGACCGTTGAATACGAAAAAGCTAAATTCCATACTGACCGCGAAGCTGAAGAGAGATTAATGATCATTGAGGGTTGGGTACCAAAAGACAAAGAAGAGAATATAAATCTGTACCTTGATAAGTCATCGGTTATTTATATAACAACTGAGGCTGATCCGGGAGAAAAAATACCTGTCCTGTTAAAGAACAAGGGGTTTTTCAGCAAATTCGAATTTATTGGTGAATTATACTCTCTCCCCAGATATTCGGAAATTGATTTAACGCCTTTTTTTGCACCTTTTTATGCGCTTTTTTTTGGATTTTGTCTGGGCGATGCAGGCTATGGAATATTGATTGCTATTGCAGCTGTAATGGCGCGGAAAAAGGTACAGAAGGAAATTAAACCGGTTACTGTACTTATCTTTTATCTTGGTTTGGCTACCATCTTTTTTGGCCTTATCGGTGGGACATTTTTTGGTATCAATCTATATAATACCAGTCTTCCAATATATAGTTCACTGCAGAATTATTTTGATTCGGAAGGTACTAATATCAACAATTTGCTGTTTAATCTTTCCCTTATTCTCGGAGGCGTCCAGATAATTTTTGGGATGATCCTTAAAGCGGTTAACGAAACCATTCAGTTTGGATGGAAACTCGCTCTGGGCACATTTGGCTGGCTGATGTTGGTTGTTGGTCTTGTAACTATTGTTTTGATAAATAAGCTGGGGGGTGTTGATATGGAGGCACTTAAGCCAGCACTTTATTTATTACTGGCAGCCAGTGGTTTGCTTATTCTTTTTCTGAATAATCTGAAGAGAAATGTATTAATGAACCTGGGTATTGGTCTCTGGAATTCCTATAATATGATCACGGGGATCATTGGAGACCTGCTTTCATACATTCGCTTATTTGCTCTGGGTATCTCAAGCGCCATTCTTGGTTTTGTGTTTAACAGCCTGGCTGTATCCATGAGCGGGAATATTCCTGTTCTGAGCATACTATTCATGATAATAATCCTGATTATTGGCCACAGTATAAACCTGTTCATGTCGGGATTAGGTTCATTTGTACATCCGATGCGTTTAACCTTTGTTGAGTTTTATAAAAACGCCGGATTTACCGGTGGAGGAAAGAAATACAGTCCATTTAAAAAAATAACCTAGT
>DCVC01000025.1:1794-11633 GCA_002328625.1 Bacteroidales bacterium UBA2198 | reverse complement strand
AAAACCGACAGAAGATATGGCATGAATTTTTCATATTTCTTATGTCCTATATTGGGAATGGCGATATCATCACGGACAAACAAGACTACTGGTTCAAGGAAACTTTGAATACCTCTGGGATGACTTATTCCTGATTTTTTATATGAGCGGGAAAGGGACAGGAACAACCAGAGACCTATTAATGCGGCAAAAAGCATCCCGACAACAGCTTTTGTAATTGAGAAATCAAAAGGAAGATTTTCCTCATCAATCTGGTCATCTCCAATCACTGATACAATTTTTCCCTGAAGCTTTCCTTCTTCTGCAATCCTGAAACCCTTATATTCGTGCCCATGAGCAAGCCTGCGCGAAGAAAAAACCTGCAGGCCCGATTCTTTGCTGTAAAGTATCACGGGAAGATAAATTGCTACGTGTTCCCCGTTTTTTTTGGTAAGAATATGCCATTCATGAGAATCTGCAATATGCTCAAGAATAAAACTGCTTGGATTAAATTCTTCTTCCTCTTTTATAGTTTCATGCCCTTCCCGGGCAGTTGCAGGAATAAAAAATAAAACCAGCATAAGAGAGAATATAAGGCTCTTTGGATTATGTGCTTTCAATCAGACTGGTTTAATAAAGATTTATGCTTCAACGTGTTCAACATAAACAGTATCGAAAAACAAGAGAAGGCTAAATATAATATAAAAAATAATATCAGCGATGCAGTTGTTGTTTTTTTGGCAATAAAAAACCAGACAAGAGCTAAGACCAATTCCAAAGGTAACCGGAGGCTGATTGACACCAAAAGATACATTGTCTGACTGTCGGAGTCTTTTTTCCGGCCCTTTATGAAAACAATGAAAGATACAATGTTGATCAATGAAAGAGAGAATGTCAGAATTACTATATCTGTGAATAAAAGGTTAATCCCTGTATTGTATACCAGCAAAAAGCCGGCAACAATTGTAATGGTATTCAATATTAACAAATAGATTATGTACTTAGCAAAAGGCTTCAATGGAAAGGATGATTATCTTATAAAATCTTTTATTGCGGTATAGATGCCTGCAAAAACTCCCAAAAGGGACAGGATGATTGTAAAAACAGGCATATCTAATCCCAGAATTTTATCCAGTTTTATTCCACACCAGGTTGCAATGAGTATGATTGCTATCATCTGGAATGCCAGGCCAGAGTATTTTGCAAAATCTCTTAATCCGTTACTTTGATTGTTTTTCTCCGGTTTTTTCTGATTCTCTTCCTCTAAGGGTTGCGGTTCCTTCATTATCTTCACTCTCGCTCATTTTACAATTACCCGAGAATTTTGCTCCGGGCTCTATAGAAAGTTTAAAAGTAATAACATCACCTGTGATCTTTGAAGATGCCTTTAGGTTAAGTAACTGCCCTACAGATATTTTACCCTCCACAGTGCCTGACACTTCGGAGTTTTTACAATAGACTTCACCATTTATTTTTCCTGTCGGGCCGATCACTACTTTTCCCTTTGTACTTAAACTTCCTGTAAGTGAACCATCTATACGAATATCACCGTTTGATTTGATATCACCGGTTATTTCCGTTCCGTTACTTATAAGATTGATAGTTGTGTTGTCGGTTTCGTTATATTTTCCCATAATAGCTCAAGTTAGAAGATATAAACTTAATAACTCACAAATATAAAAACTATTGCAGAGAAAAAAATAAATTGTTTACCTCCAGATCCCCTTAAAGGGACTTATTAAATCAGGAGCTGATTTAACCCTCTTTTATTATTGTCCTGAGAAGCGAGAGGCTTTGGAGAATAAATAAGGATGCAGAAAAAGAATTGGTCTAGGTCGGATCATAAGCCCACTTAAGATATATAGAACCCCATGTAAATCCGCCTCCAAATGCTGCCAGAATAAGCTTGTCACCTTTTTTAAGTTTGCTCTCATACTCCCACAAACATAAAGGTATTGTTGCTGCGGTTGTGTTTCCGTAGTTTTCGATATTAATCATTACCTTTTCAGGTGGAAGTCCCATACGTCTTCCTGTGGCATCAATTATCCTCAGATTTGCCTGATGCGGTACCAGCCAGGCAATATCTTCTGATTTAAGATTATTGCGTTCCATTATTTCGGCAGCGACATCCGCCATGTTTACCACAGCAAATTTAAATACGCTCTGTCCCTCCTGATAGATAAAATGTTCACGGGCATCAACCGTTTCATGCGAAGCTGGTTTGGCTGAACCACCTGCCTTCAGATAAAGAAATTTTTCTCCTGATCCATCAACATGAAAAATATAGTCCATTAATCCGTATTCTTCCTCAGTTGGTTCAAGGAGCACAGCTCCTGCTGCATCTCCAAAAAGAGGACAGGTAGTACGGTCAGTATAATCCGTAATTGACGACATTTTATCTGCTCCCACAACAATTACTTTTTTAAACCTTCCACTTTCCACGTAAGCTGCTCCTGTCTGCAAAGCGAACAAAAAACCTGAGCAGGCGGCAGCAAGATCAAAACTGAAAGCGTTTTTAATGCCGACTTTTTCAGATATTATATTTGCTGTAGCAGGAAATGCCATATCGGGGGTTATTGTGGCACATATTAACAGATCAATATCTCCGGGAGATGTTTTTGTTTTCTCAAGAAGTCCTCTCACAGCCGGTTCCCCAAGATCTGAACTTCCAAGACCTTCACCTTTCAAGATCCTTCTTTCCTTAATGCCAACCCGTTGCATTATCCATTCATCAGAAGTATCTACCATTCGGGAAAGCTCATTATTTGTGAGCCTGTATTCAGGCACCCAGGCATTTATTCCGGTTACTATTGCCCGTAATTTTTTCATTTTTAGACGGCTTCTATGATCTTCTGGGCCAGATTCACCTGTACAACAGATTTGGTCTGAAGTATCATGTTCATTATGGCTTTCCTTTTTGAAATGCCATGGCCAATAACAACATTGGCATTAATACCTATCACAGGAGTCCCGCCAATGTTTTCAAAGTTAAGACGATCAATAAAGGGATCGGAAATATTTTTTGATTTGCAAATCTCATAGAATGCTTCTGCCTGCTTAAGTATTACATTACCAACGAATCCATCACATACAACCACATCTGTCATTGTTTCACGGAAAAGCGCATTACCTTCAATGTTTCCGATAAAATTAAGTCCGGGATGCTCTTTCATTAATTCGTATGCTGATTTTACCGAAGGTGTTCCTTTTGTCTCTTCCTCACCTATATTGAGCAATCCTATGGTAGGATTCTCTATTTCAAGTACAAATTTTGCATAAAGTGTTCCAAGAATGCCGTATTGTAACAACACATCGGGTTTACAATCAGGATTAAGGCCGACATCGAGAATTACCGAATTGCGTCCATCCACACATGGCAATATAGTCGCAAGAGCAGGTCTGAAGACCCCTGGAACCACATTAACTGTATAACTTGCGCCTACCAGCATTGCACCTGTGTTACCGGCACTGCAAAAGCCATCAAGCTCTTTTTTCTTGAGCATCCTGAATCCGACAGCAATACTTGAATCCTGTTTCTGGGAATAAGCTTTGGCCGGATGCTCTCCCATACCAATAACCTGGGATGTATGTACAATATCAAACACCGATGAATCAGTTTCCATCTCTTCAAGATTCTCTAAGATGGAAGGTTTATCACCTATCAGAACAAGTCTGTCCTCACCCATGAAATGTTCAAGTGAATCAACTGCGCCCTCTATTACAGCAACAGGTGCAAAATCACCTCCCATTACATCAAGACCTATTCTCATGATACTTGTTTTAGATTAAGCGATATCAGGCTGATACTTTCTTTTCTATAGCAAGTTTCCCTCTGTAATAACCACACTCAGGACATACCCTGTGGTATTGTACTGAAGATCCGCAGTTTGAACAACTGGCCACTGTAGGAGCAGTTGCTTTGTAATGCGTTCTGCGTTTATCCCTTCTGGTTTTTGAATGTTTTCTTTTCGGATGTGCCATTCTCTGTTTTATTAATTGTCATTCAAAAGTTTCTTCAATTCGTTCCAGCGTGCATCATACTTTTTCTCTTTTGTTACCAGGTGCTCCCGGAGTTTCCTCAGCATCACAGGATCACAAGTACTTTCTCCGTTCTTATCTTCAGGATGTATTCTCTGGATAGGCAATGCCAGGTAAATGTACTCATAGAAGTGCTGTTGCAGATCCAATTCATGTTCGTTTGCTGCTAAAGTAAGAATATCAGGATCAATATCATTCCTATCCTTGCCAGGTTTTACCAGCAACCGGTTTTCACAGGCTATTGAGTGATAAAACATGTCCAGGCATCTGTCGCAGCAAATCTTTACTTTTCCTGTGATTGCAATTATAATGTCACAATGAGTAGAGCATTTTTCAACCTCAACTTTTGCAACCAGTTCGCTTTCTTCAATTTCTGATCCCTCAAACAAATCAAAAAACTTATTATTAATCTCAAAATAAAAAGTGTGTTGCCCTTCTTTAAGTCCACTTAATGGTATGGTAAATAATCCGGGCATCTTTTTGAATTTTGGTTTGCAAAAATATAAATCCTTATCCAATTAAAAAAATTATCAACAAAAAAGTAACATTTATTGTTTTAAAACGGAGTCTGCCGATATAAACATGCAGCTTACCGATTTTCGTTATAATAATTAAAAATGCCAGGCTATTTTTGGTTAAGAATTAAAAAAATCGTAATATGAGAAACAAGGATCACTTTATAAAAAGACAGAGGGAACACCATCCACAAGTAGGCATCGGACTTTTTCTGATTGTTCTGGGATTGGCTCTTCTGGTTGCAACAAATGATCTTTTACACCTCGGAGGTGTGAAAGAGTATTTTACCTGGGAGACAGCTTTGATTTTTATTGGGGTTTTGCTTCTGCTTAATCTGCGGTTTGCAGGAGGTCTGTTTCTGATTGCTCTAGGAGGCTGGTTCCTGCTCGACAGGATTGAGCCTGATCTGCCTGAAATAGTCAGAACCCTTTACTGGCCCTCAGTAATAATAGTTGTCGGCATTACTTTAATCTTTTCTTCCCTGTTTAAACGAAAAAGAAGTACTAATTAAATTTTAAACAAATAATTTTACACATTATGGAAACAAATGAAAAATACAAGGACAATCAACCTTCAAGGGTTAACAACAGGATTATAATCGGAGTAATACTGGTTATAGCGGGATTGTTTCTGGTGATTAGAAATACCGGGTTTTTCCCCGACTTTATTGATAAGGTCGTTTTCAGCTGGCCGATGCTTCTTGTCGCCATAGGCCTGGTAATGACACTGGGTGCAGCAGAAAAAACAGCGGGCATAATCGTTATGGCTGTGGGCGGGTTTTTTATGATTCCTTTGATATTCAGGGAGACATTTCATATGTATAACATGTTCTGGCCATCAATCTTCATAATTGTTGGAGTTATCTTTATTGCATCACGCCGCCGGGGCTGGAACGCTGTTTCCTCCAAAGGTACGGTTGGTGATGATTATATTGATTATGTTAATGTATTTAGCGGTGGTGAAAGGCAAATAGTATCGCAGAATTTTCTGGGTGGAAAAATCTCAGCTGTTTTCGGAGGAATTGAACTTGATCTTACGAAGGCTAAATTGGCTCCAGGAACTTCTGTACTTGAAATTGCCTGTGTCTTTGGCGGTGCTACAATCATTGTACCCGACGACTGGTTCGTAACAATAGAAGTAACCCCAATCCTCGGCGGATTCTCCGATTCAAGGAAACTCAGTCCCGGGAGAGTTGTGGATCAGTCAAAACATCTTCTGATAAAAGGAGCCGTAGTTTTTGGTGGTGGTGAAATAAAAAGTTACTAATTCTTTAACGGATGAAACATCCAGTACTTGCTGACAGAGTACGATTGATTATCTGGTGGCTGGCCTGGTTCTTCATTACCGTGTGCCAGCTACTGCTCTATTATTTTGCATACGGCAGTTTTACAACAACCGCTATACCCGACGGGATTATCTCCCTTGTGATATACTCAGGAATAGGCCTGTCATTATGGTACGTTTTCAGGTATTTAAATGCAACCAGAGGCAGTCTCGTTGCTGTAATTACCAACCTTTTATTCAGCGGGGCGATCTCAGTAACACTGTGGGTCCTGATCACAAGATACTTTACGATGCTGATAATGCCAAAGAGTGTTGACTACCAGGCATACTGGGAGGCAACGTTCCCTTATAGAGTCGGAACAGGCGTCTTTATTTATGGATTGATCGTTCTTGCTTATTATCTCTTCATCAGCCTCTACAACCTGTCTGAAAAAAACGCCAAGGAAGCACGCCTTGAAAGTCTGGTAAAAGAGACTGAACTCAAAATGCTAAGATCACAGATCAATCCTCATTTTCTTTTTAACAGTCTTAATTCAGTCAGCTCCCTGACAATTACCGATCCTGAAAAAGCAAGGGAAATGGTAATTAAACTTTCGGAGTTCATGAGATATGCTCTTTCAAAGAAAGATGAACAGCCTGTTTCGCTGAGAAGTGAACTTGAAAACCTGAGATTGTATCTTGATATTGAAAAAGTGAGGTTTGGCGACAGGCTGACAACCGAGGAAATTATTGACGAAAAGTGCCTTGAGACCAAAATGCCTGTAATGATATTGCAGCCACTCTATGAAAATGCTGTTAAACATGGTGTATACGAGAGTACTGAAAGTGTCCGGATCACGACTCTGGTAAAAATTATAAACGAGTATATTGAAATTACTATAAGTAATAATTACGATACTGCTCCATCATCAAGAAAAGGTACCGGAACAGGCTTGCTGAATGTTGCCAGAAGACTTGAATTATTTTATGGCAACAAGACATCAGTAAGAACGAAGAAGGAAAATGGGATTTACACAGTAACACTTTATATCCCTACAGATTATTTGTGAATATAATTTGAAAATTAATATCTAAATTTAGGGAATTAGAAATTGAATAATTTGATTGAGACAGCCAGGGTAACACAAATAATATGCAAAAGATCAGAACAGTAATAATTGATGATGAAGCCCCTGCACGGGAAATAATCAAGCATTACTTAAAAGAACTTGATTCTGTGGAAATAATTGCTGAATGCGCCGATGGTTTTTCTGGTTTGAAAACCATTTCATTTATGAAACCGGACCTGGTTTTCCTGGATATCCAGATGCCCAGACTGACAGGAATAGAATTGATAGAGGTTCTTACAGAAAGACCCGAGATTATCTTTATTACGGCTTATGATCAATTTGCATTAAGAGCATTTGAGCTTAACGCAGTGGATTATCTTCTGAAGCCTTTCCCAAAAAGACGGTTCCTTGATGCAGTCAGCAAAGCAGTTGATAAAATCAGGTCGGGGTCAGGAAATAAAGAACCGGCAAGTCAGCTTCTGGCAAAAAAACCTGATCCGGTTTCACCGGTCAATAGGATTGTTGTGCGCAAAGGTAACGCTATCAACCTCATCCCGGTTGATAAAATCAGGTACGTCGAGGCTCAGGATGATTATGTTATGATTTATCATTTAAACGGGAAGGCGCTTAAGCAACAGACCATGAAATACTACGAAGACAATCTGCCCAAAGCTGATTTTGTCAGAATTCACAGATCATATATAGTTAAAGTTGAAGAGATCAAGCGCATTGAACCGTATGGCAAGGATAATCATGTCGCTATCCTCCAATCTGGCGACAAACTGCCTGTCAGTCGATCAGGTTATAAGCAGCTGAAAGAAGAGCTTAATTTTTGATTGTCATGCAGGTCAGCCAAGCCTGTTGCACTTCTTAAATCGCGAATAGGGCTTATATCTTCTAATCCAGTAAAGTGGTACAGGATCGAATCCATGCGTACCTCCGGGCCTGCACCTTATTATTCTGTTTGCCGTTAACAGAGAACCTCTTAAAGGACCATGAATCTTAAGAGCATCAAGCGCATATTGTGAGCAAGAAGGGATATGACGACAAGAAGGTCTTAAATACGGCGAAACAGCATACTTATAAAAATAGACTGGTAAAGAAAACAGGAAGGATAGCACCTTATTTAACAACTTTATCATCAGGCAAAGATAACAATTGCCTCTTTTTGCCTGTTTTACGGATGGGAGAAAAAATAATTATTAAATGTTTTGATTATCGTCCATCCTCTTCCAGCCATTTTGTCTTCTTGTGGATTATTCTTACAATAACCCATAGGATACCTGCTGGTATTGAAAGATAAATCCAAAATGGTGTCAGATAAATCCTGCCGGAAAGAAAATAATTCCTGAACAGATCAAGTATTGAAAATATGATAAAGATATTTACAAAGCTGTTATGTTCTCTTTTAAGAACATTTTTGTAAGAGAATGACAGCGATGGTTTAATATACCCTCTGAAACATGGTATAATGGCGTTGACTGCCTCAGACCATTTATCATAAGCATCTCCGAATTTCCTTCTGAGGAATTGTTCCTCAGCAAACATTATCCTTTCGTAGTAAAGCCAGTAAACCAGTATGAAAAAAACAACAAACAGAATTGATCTCAGAAAAAGGACAGGTCCAAGCCACATAAAGAAATTGCCCATATAAAGAGGGTGCCTCAGCAGGGAGTATATCCCTGTAACATTAAGTTCATCCGCAATCTGCCCTGAGATTGTATTTCTGCCTGAAGTATTCCTTGGAGCATGACCGACAGTAAATATCCTGACTGCTTCTCCAAAAAGGCTAACTCCAAAGAATATCAGCTCTTCTCTTAAATCAAAAATAACTGCCTGCCTGTTTGTTAAATACATAACAATAATTCCTGCAGCAATTAATACCAAAGGAAGCCAGCTTCTCCTTTCAAATAACCAGTTACCGCTTTTTTCAAGTTCATGCACCAATGCCATACAAGGAGTGTTAGTTCACTTAAAGCGGTAAAATTATGAAAATTATGACAATACTAGAAACTATATTTTAACCTGAGGAATCCAAGGTTAATTCTTCTGCGGTCACCACCCATTCTGCTGTCGAAATGCTGCCAGATAAGTGAGAAATCAAAATTTTCCGCAATGGAATAATCAAATGAAGGCCCGGCAAAAAAACCCTCGAGGTCAGGAAACCACATAACCGACAGCCCCAGGTTAACAAGAGGATTAACTGCCCAGGTGAACTGTCCGAATGCCGAAAATTCTGAAAAAGCAAGATTCTTTGCCGAGAGGCTGCCCGAGTATAAACCTGTCAGATTGATCAGTTCAAGCGGATTATTGGAGTACATGAATTGGACCTGGGCCATTGAGTTGTTTTTGAAGATCTTATCAAATCCAGCGGTCAGTAAAATATCTCCCAGACTGTTTGGAAAATCTTCATAAGGCTGGAACCAGGATCCTTCGCCTCTGAATGATAAGCTTCCTATGGCACCTGACCAGCCCGTTCCTATGACAACATCCTCGCTGTTAACAAATCCTGCAAGAAATTGAATATCATAACCCCATTTATTAAACCTGAAGAGCCCTGCCGCTGTTACATCATTCTCACTGTCAACCTTTACAGCCAGCTCGGCTGCTGAAGAAGGTGAGGGGAAAACCTGCAACCTTGCTGCATCGCTGCCCGGCCTTTCAATATAATCAAAATCAAAGAAAGAATAAGCATTAAATATATCATTCGGGTTCCATACAAATGTTTGACCCCAGTTTATTCTCTGCCGTCCCACAGTAATCTGGACACTTTTAAAATTAAAATCGAGCCACAACCGGTCGATGGTTGAATTTAATAAAAAGGATTGCTTGCTCAGGATGTTCCACGACATATCCACCACACCCTGATCAGCTCCGATAATTTCAGAATACACGCTGCCTAATCTTACCAGATCCCCGGTGAAAAGACGGTTCCTTAATTCAGCGGCAAATGTTATATTGCTATTGACATGA
>DCVC01000025.1:0-1719 GCA_002328625.1 Bacteroidales bacterium UBA2198 | reverse complement strand
TCAAGGAGGACGGATGCAGACTTTGAGTCAAGATTGGCGGTAGGTTCATCGGCAAGTATGAATTTAGGTCTTGAGGCAAGTGCCCTTGCCACAGCTACTCTTTGCTGCTGTCCTCCCGACATTTTGGAAGGCCGGCTGTTTATTCTGTCGGCAAGACCTACTGCCTTTAAAAGTTCAAATGTTCTTTCTTCCCGTTCCGCCCTCGACCATTTCTGAAGTGTCATTATGAATTCAACGTTTTCTTTGGCTGTTAACACCGGAATCAGGTTATAAGACTGGAACACAAATCCTATATTTCTCAACCTGAAATCAATAAGCTGGGAGGATTTAAGTTTTGAGAGGTTTGTACCATCAATGGTTATCTCTCCTGAAGTGGGCATATCAAGACCTCCAATCAGGTTCAGTAAAGTGGTTTTTCCAGAACCTGATGGACCAACAATAGCTGCAAATTCCGCCTCCATAAAGTCGAGTGTTACATCATTTACCGCATGAACTTTTACTTCAGTTGAATTATATATCTTATTCACATTTTTTAATTCAAGTACTTTCATAGCTAACTGGTTTAATAATTATATTATTCCGTTCTGAGTGCCTCAACAGGATTCAGCTTCAGAGCTTTCCTGGCCGGCCAGACAGATGAGATTATTGCTGTTACTATCACCAGAACCGTTGTAAAAAGAAAGAAATCGGGAGTTATTACCGGAAATACCCTGGCAGCAAATCCCATAGCTTCAAATCCCTCACCCCAGCCTGAAAAATGGATGCCGGTCTTACCCAGCACCGTAACTATTCCCCAGCCTGCAAGCATACCACCCACTGCACCTACCAGAGTAAGCAGGATGGTTTCAAGCATTATCATACTGAAAATCCTTTTACGGTTCATTCCTATTGCCATCAGCATACCAAGCTCCCTGGTTCTTTCCAGAATTGCCATCAGCATTGTGTTTATTATTCCAAATGCAAGAGCAAGCATTATTATCCCGATGAAAATAAAATAATACATTATCATATAATCATTCATCATGGCAGCATCGGGAGCCAATTCTTTCCAGGTCCTGACACTATTCCCCGGCGATATGCCGGCCAATATTTCCTTTACATTCCCTGCTTCATTGATCTTATCCAGCAAAATAGCAAATTCGTGTATGAGCACGTCGTCTCCCCCGTACAGAAGTGCAAGCTCCTCTGCGTCAACAAAAACAGATACCTGATCAAAACCTGTATTTGTTGTTTTAAATATACCGCAGACCCTGAATGTGCCCTGAACCGGAGTTCCACTTTCATCTGAAATAGTAATCTGCACTTTATTTCTTATTCTGTAATCAAGTGCATTTTCAACTATCAGAAAGCCGTATCTGTCAAGCTCTTTTTTCGTGAACTCATTTCTTAAAGCCTCTTTGAAGTCTTTTGGTGATCTGAACCTGATATCCTTCATAGAACTCAAACGATTAAGTATAGCTTCCGGAACTTTCTCCTCCCTCAGGTTATCCATCACTTGAGAAGTGATTATGAACTGTTTCAGTTTAAGTATTTCCGCACTTTTGTCGCTAATGAGAATATCTCCCGGATTTTTCGTATCCAGATATTCTCCTGCGCCCGGTACAATTTTTTTGAATATTTCCGTAACATGCATCTCCTTTTCAGGATCTATACCATAAATAATGACCCCTGTTGTTGCCCAGGGAGTATTGGCCATTGCTATCATTTTCGTTCTCTTAA
>DCVC01000287.1:1755-10036 GCA_002328625.1 Bacteroidales bacterium UBA2198 | reverse complement strand
CTCCATTTGATGATTCATTCCCGTGATTTTCCACAACAATATTTAACTGCATTGACTTTGCAATATCTCCAAGCCTTCCAAGCGAATCCACAGAGGCGGTTTTCTTTTCATCAGATGACCCCTCGCCATGCAGATTTACCCTTATTGTTACACAACCCAGAAACTTTGCAGCTTCCAGCCATTTTTTGTGGTTATCTACTGATAATAATCTTTGTTTATCATCCGGAACAGCAAGGGGTCCTTCATCATCAACCATAATCAGATGATTTATAACTCCTGCGTCTTTGCTCCTCTTTAGCAATTCGTTAAGGTAATCTCTGTTTTTACCGGCTTCCCTGAAATTCATTTTCCTGCTGCCAAACAGACCATTAACGTACTCAACAACGCGGATATCAAAATCTTTTTTTGCTTTTGCAGGAAAATCAAGGTGATCCAGCTTACCTTCAGCGATGGCTCTGTGTAAAGACCACTCTGCCAGAGAGATCTCAATCCCTGCCTGACTTAATGATTTAATGCTCAGCGAAGGGGCAAGCATTAACCCGCCGATTCCTAAAATGGAATGCTTAATAAAAGATTTACGTGAATACATTTCAGTAACATTTAGTTAATATTATAATCCGGATTTTCATTTTCTAAATGTAATAATTTCTGTTGAGTCAGTTAAAATTGTTTCACTTCATGTCATTCATAAAACTAATTTTAAGTCTTTGAAAATCAAGAACCATTTGCTATCTTAGCCTTATGTTTTTAAGAATAATAAACTAATTTCCTTTTTCAGAAAGACTTATAATCCATTTAAATGAAAATAAATCTGATCCTATTGTGTCCTTTATTTCTGCAATTATTTCTAAACGCCTCATGTAACAAAGGACAAAGTTCTTCAGCACCTGATATCATGATCAACAGTTCAGTATTTGAGGTTGTTGAGGATACTCCTGAAGCTGCTGCCAGTATTCTTATAACACTATCGGATACCCACGACAAACTGGTAACTGTTGACTATTCGACAGCTGACAGTACGGCAGTTAATGGCAGGGATTATATTGCAGTTACTTCAGGTAAACTTACTTTTAAACCCGGAGAAACAGCAAAACCGGTTACTGTTAATATCCTTCAGAATTCTGAACAGAAGCAGGATATATTTTTCAAGTTGATTTTCAGTAATCCAAAGAACAGCAATCTGTCCAGACCGGCAATGACAATTAAAATCATAAATGTTGATTATGCCAATCTTGTATGGAGCGATGAGTTTGATGCCGGCCAGTTAAATACTTCAGTCTGGAATTATGAACAGGGAGCAACGGGCTGGGGCAATAATGAACTTCAGAATTATACAAATTCCACAGACAATGTTCGAATAGATTCAGGATATCTTCATATAACAGCACTTAATCCTTCAGGATCAACCTATACCTCGGGAAGGATTACCACCCTGGGGAAAAAAGAATTCACCTACTGCAGGGTTGAAATACGCGCAAAGCTTCCTGAAGGCAAAGGGATATGGCCTGCACTCTGGATGCTTGGCGGGAATTTTAGTTCTGCAGGCTGGCCTAAATGCGGTGAGATTGATATAATGGAACTTCTCGGACACGAACCTTCTGTTGTTCATGGAGCACTTCACTGGGATTCAAACGGGCATGTCAGCAGGACAAACAGTTTTGCATTGGCCAGCGGTAAATTCAGCTCCGGATTTCATACCTTCAGCCTTGTGTGGACCCCAAACCGTTTAAGGTGGCTGGTTGATGATCAGCAGTTCTTTGCCCTGAACCGTGCAGAGGTAATTTCATTCCCGTTCAGCCTGCCACAGTTTTTCATTTTCAATATTGCTGTAGGCGGCAACTGGCCAGGTTACCCTGACCAGACCACATCCTTCCCGCAACATATGATAGTTGACTATATCAGAGTGTATCAATAAATAATAAGTAGATTAAAAATAAATCCTTAATCGTGTCATGATAGAGTATATTTCATTACCACAAGAATTAGTTAATGCCATTGGCTCTGAAAGTAAAGACTTTACCGTGCAGGCGAGACGATCTCAACCGGTCAGGTTATCTCTTTTCATGGTCCTGTTCGGAGCTGTCTGGCTGGCATTTACAAGTATTTTTGTAATTGCCTTTCTTGGGCCTCTTTTCGTCGGAAAAGAAGTTGAATTTACTGCAAACGGTGTTCCAACGGTAGCCGGCCCGGGGAATCTTGGTCCTATTCTTGTGCCTGCTTTAATAATTGGTGTCTTTGTCCTTGTAGGTATTGCAATGCTGGGATTTGGTCTTTCTTCCATGTTTAAAAAGGGTGGTTACTTTGCTGGTACACCGACAAGACTGATACATTTCCGGAAGAACAGTATAAGGTCAATTGACTGGGAACAGTTTTCAGGAGATATTACAGTTAAAGGCAACGAGAAAAAAGGAGATATAACATTAGGTATGAGAACAGGTAAAATGGTAAGCAGTAAGAACGGCCCCGACAGGTATGTGCCCGATACATTATATATCTCAGGCATACCAAATGTTTTTGAAGTCGAACAGCTCTGCAGAAAAAGGATAAAAGAGAATGATCCGACACCACCGGTTACGGGAAATTACGTGAAATGAAATATTACAAATGATCAGACAAGTTAATACACTGAAATCAGTAGTCAGAATATCCAGGCTTATTTTACTTGCATTCTATATCTTCATGAATCCTCTATCTGCTCAGATAAAGATCTATGTCAACACAGATCTCGAAGGTATAAGCGGAGTATTTAAGTTTGAACAGACACGCGAGAAAGATACTCCTCTGAATATTCAGGCCTGCGAATACTTCATGGGAGATGTTGCCGCTGTTGTAAAAGGTCTTCTCGACGGAGGGGCTTCTGAGGTTGTTGTTCTTGACGGCCATGGTTCACAGGCTGTTATCCCTCATCTCATGGTACCCGGGGCAAAATATATTACAGGACGTCCAAGGCCGGGAGCAGGTAATCTGTCAGAGCTCGACAGTTCATTTGCAGGAATGGTTATGCTTGGTTTTCATGCAATGATGGGCACACCCGACGGTGTACTTAACCATACACAATCGTCCAGATCTGAAAACCGGTACTGGTACAATGATGTCGAATCGGGTGAGCTTGCCCAGAACGCTGCTATTGCAGCTATACCTCTCTGCAAACCTTACATTATAAAGACACCCATCAAGGTCAGGGAAGAATACCTTAACCTCGATCCCTCACTTCCAAAACCGGTTCTTGTAAAAAGAGAAGGTGTTGCTGAAAATGCATTGCATCTTTTTACCTGGTCAAAAAAACAATAGCAGCTCAGAAATTATATTAAATATACCCCCATTTCTTCATAACCTCCAGATTGGTTTTCATACACTCCATCGGGGCCTTACCCTGATATGACTCCTGTTCGATAATAAAAACTTCCGTACCACCTATTTTTACGGCCAGATCCATTACTTCTTTTACATTCACTATTCCCTCTCCCACAATACAGCTTTCATACTTCTCATTGCCACCTGTGGCTTCAATCTCATCCTTAACATGTATATTTTCAAACCTTCCGGGATACTGTTTAACAACATCCATGGCAATTGCACCACCATTATAAAGATTCCCGATATCAAGCTGTATCACAACAAGGCCGGGGTCGATACTCTTCATCATGATATCGAACATCTTTTCATTGTTAAGTTTTACGCTGAACTCGAAATCGTGGTTGTGATAACCGAATTTCATCCCTTGCTTCATGCATAACTCGCCGCATTTATTAAATACATCCATATATCGCTTCAGGTCATCATATGTTTCCCTCATACTCTCATCCATCCATGGGCTGACAACATATTTCTGGCCAAGCACCGCAGCATCTTCTACTGTGTATTTCCAGCTGTCGGAGAAATCTTTCGCAGTTTCGTTCCAGTGTTCCCTGCCCATTACAGTATGTCCGCTGATCATCTTTAATCCGAGATCATCCAACACCCTACGGAATTCCTTCGGATTATATCCATAGAACTTTCTATTAACATAATTTGCATGTTCAACATATTTATAACCCATATTTCTCAGCTGGGTTAACGATCCGGGAGGATCTTTAATCATATCCTCGCGTATGGAATAGAGCTGTAAACCAACTATTCCCTTTTTTTGTTGTGATGCGAGTACCTGCCGGGGTAAAACAGCAGCACCGACAACAGCCATTGTCCCTGCTTTAATAAAAGTTCTTCTTGAAGTTTTCATCAGATTTAATATTAATTGTTATGAGTTTTAACCTTAAGTTCTTAAAGATATAAAAGTCTTATTAAGAAATCAAATTAACTCTTCTAATATAAACAGGATGATGATTACTAAAAAATCCCCAATTGCAAATCCTCAATCACCTGATGTCTGATTGATAATTGAAGAAAATAAGCGAGTCTTACAAGTATCTCTTTATCCTTTTCCAGTAGAATTCGGTCCTGGGTCCTGAACCGTTCCATGATTTTGCTATTCTCTCAAAATCATAAGGACCTGTAAGTGAAGCAAAATAGAGGAAGACCTTTTCAGATATCTCATAATTGAACATATCTTTAAGAGAATAATTATTCCCTGTTCGTCTGTTATAGTCATCAAGCCTTACCTGACGTATCTGAAAAATGCCAGCTGCCTGCTCAATTTCATTGTAAGCATTTGTATTACACATTGTTTCAACCATTCCGACTGCGTACATAAGCCTGGTAAAAGGTTTGGCAGGCATTGCCTCGTGAATATAAAGAGCTCTCTGATCAGGAGCGACTGCATGTACAGCTATAGAGAAAAAGAGCATGAAAAGATACATCTTCTTTACCGGCACCCCGCTAATCATCAGTTTAATCTTAGATTTCATCTAAATAACAAAACGATACTTTAAAAGCATAAGTTACTAAAAATTCTGCAATTTGAAACTCAAAAACAACCAAATTATCAACAAAACCTGCAATCAGAATAATCCTCTATATCTAATTGCCTTTGTATTAATAACAACTCTTTATGCAAAATGTTTATATGTTATGATTTTAGCCGGGTCTTAACCGGAATAATTACATAGATATTTGCTGTGATACTGATCTTTTAGAGACTCCAGCCTTTACGGTAATCACAATGCAGGAATTTGTCAGCTTCCGGCATATTAGTGAAGCTGAACTTGTCAGGATCCCATAGCATTACCTCTCCGCCCAGTTTTTCTTTCACTTCATTACGGAGCGCTATGTTACCCAACAGGACAGTTTCCGTAAGCGGGCCTGCCCAATCAAAATCTGAACCGGCCGGTGCTCCTCCTTTGCATGCAAGTATCCACTCTTCCTCATGACCCGGTGATGACGGAATGTATGGTTCGGGTGCTTTATATGATTTACGCAGGGCTGCCGGAAGAATCGTATCATTAAGTATCTTTCCCTTGTCGCCTATGTAAAGAGTTCCACCTTCTCCCATCTTCATTCCTGGTTCAAGCTCCGGTATAAGCAGCGGCCGTAATCCTCCATCGTACCATGTAAGGCTTACCGGTGACATTCCTTCACGTGCGGGAAATTCATATCTCACAATTGATCCGGAAGGATATGTTTCTGTATTAACAAGTGTGGAGACAGCCTGTACAGATGTTGGATACTTTAGTTTTAAAGCTCTGAAAATAGGATCAAGTGAGTGGCAGCCGATATCTCCGAGGGCTCCTGTGCCGAAATCCCACCATCCGCGCCATCTGAAAGGATGATATGCCGGGTGGTATGGACGCATAGGAGCAGGTCCGACAAACAGATCCCAGTCAAGTACTTCAGGGGTGGGAGGCGTTTCAGCCGGACGGTTTACTCCCTGAGGCCAGTAGGTCTTGAAAAGGCCGTTATTTGGCCTGTCGGTCCAGACATGTACTTCACGGACAGGTCCTATAACTCCATCCCATAGCATCTCACGCAGGCGCCTGGGACCATTGCCGGCCTGTCCCTGGTTTCCCATCTGGGTGGCAACCTTGTACTCCTTTGCAGCTTTTGTAAGAGCCTTGGCTTCATAAACCGTATGTGTCAGAGGTTTCTGTGTAAATACATGCTTTCCTCGTTTCATTGAATCCATACTGATCACTGCATGAGTATGATCGGATGTTGCTACAATCACTGCATCAATTTCCTTCTGACTGTCCAGCATGATACGATAATCCTTATACTGCTTTGCTCCCGTGTATAGTTTAAAAACCCTTGTCGTCTGCTCTCCCCAGTCAACATCACAGAGAGCAACAATATTCTCGGTCTTTGCCACATTTGCCAGGTTGCTCCTTCCCATTCCTCCTATTCCCACTCCTGCAATATTTAATTTGTCGCTTGGTGCAATATGTCCCAATCCTGAAACAGCATGGCGCGGTATTATTGTCAACCCTGCCAGCACAGATGCCGAAGTGCCAATAAATCCCCTCCGGCTGATGGTTGTTTGTGTTTTTGTTTTCATACGTATATAATTTATTATTAAAGGTCGTATAGCCTGTCCCGCAAAGCGGGAGAACCCACATGAATTAAAATTATTTTCATAATTGTTTGCGATCTGAATCGATCATGTGGGTTTCATAATTAGTTTTTTTTATGGGTTATCAATATGTTACTTCACCCTGAATAAGTGCAATGCCTATATAAATTTACGAGATTAAAATGAATAAGCAAAAACCTCGGGCATGTTTAAAAAGTTAATTTGATTTTCTAAATTGCGAACCATATTTTCAACTTAAAAAATCATCATGCCAAAACGGTCAGATATTGAAAAGGTGCTGATTATCGGCTCGGGGCCGATTATTATCGGACAGGCCTGCGAATTTGATTATTCCGGGACCCAGGCCTGTAAAGCATTAAGGTCTTTAGGTTATAAGATTATTCTGGTCAACTCAAATCCTGCAACAATAATGACCGATCCCGAGATAGCAGATATAACATACATAGAACCATTAAATGAATACGCTCTTACAGAGATAATCAAAAAGGAGAGACCCGACGCTCTTCTGCCAAATCTGGGAGGTCAGACAGGGCTGAATCTTTCGTCACTCCTGGCAAAAAAGGGTATCCTGGACAAGTACAATGTAGAAGTAATAGGGGTAAATGTTGATGCAATTGAAAGGGGTGAAGACAGGATCGCATTCAAAGAAACGATGAACCGTCTCGGGATTGAGATGCCTCTGAGCAAGGCTGTCAACACTGTCGAGGATGCCGAAAAGGCTGCTGCAGAGCTTGGTTATCCGGTGGTGATAAGGCCTGCTTACACGATGGGAGGAACAGGCGGAGGACTGGTATATAACATCGAGGAGTTGCGAACAATTGCAAGCAGGGGATTGTCGGCAAGCATAGTAAATCAGGTGCTTGTTGAGGAGTCAGTTGTAGGCTGGGAAGAGCTTGAGCTGGAGGTTGTAAGGGATTCAAAGAACCAGATGATAACTGTTTGTTTTATTGAGAACGTCGATGCCATGGGTGTGCATACGGGAGATTCCTTTTGCACTGCTCCGATGATGACAATTAAACCTGAACTGCAGGAAAGACTTCAGAGATATTCATATTCAATAGTGGAGGCCATTGAAGTTATCGGCGGCACAAACATCCAGTTTGCACACGACCCGAAGACAGGAAGAGTGGTTGTTATTGAGATCAATCCGCGGACATCACGTTCATCGGCATTGGCTTCAAAGGCAACCGGATTCCCTATTGCATTTGTTTCTGCACTTCTTGCCGGAGGACTGACCCTTGATGAAATCCCTTACTGGCGCGAAGGCACCCTTGATAAATACAAACCTTCAGGGGATTATGTTGTTGTTAAATTTGCACGGTGGGCCTTTGAAAAGTTCGAGGGTCTTGAAGATAAACTGGGCACCCAGATGCTCGCGGTCGGAGAAGTGATGAGTATAGGGAAAACCTATAAAGAGGCCCTGCAGAAAGCAATCCGCTCCCTTGAAACCGGACGGTATGGCCTCGGGTTTGCAAAAGATTTCAATCAGAAATCGCTTGATGAACTGATGATATTGCTTAAACATCCGTCGAGCGAACGCCAGTTCATCATGTATGAAGCATTGCGGAAGGGAGCAGATATTGAGGAGCTTTACCTTAAAACTCATATTAAGCCATGGTTTATTTCCCGGATGAAGGAGCTTGTGGATGAAGAGGAGGAGATACTTAAATATAAGGGTGATCACCTGCCCGATGATATCCTGATCAGAGCAAAAAAAGATGGTTTTGCCGACAGATATCTGTCCTTAATATTAGGTATTCCTGAGAAAGAAATTAGGGAAAGGAGAATATCAATAGGAATAACTGAAGCATGGGAGCC
>DCVC01000287.1:0-1680 GCA_002328625.1 Bacteroidales bacterium UBA2198 | reverse complement strand
GTGATCGTCCAGTTCGGAGGACAGACACCACTTAATCTTGCGAAAGAGCTTGCGGAGGAAGGTGTCAAAATCCTGGGAACAACACCCGAGACTATTGATCTTGCAGAAGACCGTGACCGTTTCAGGCATTTAATTGAAAAACTTGGGATACCTCAACCTGAATCAGGCATGGCAGGAGATCTTGATGAAGCCCTGAGTATAGCAGGAAGGATCGGATACCCCCTGATGATAAGACCCTCGTATGTGCTGGGAGGCAGAGCAATGAAGATCATTCTCGATGAAGAGATGCTGGCGCAATATGTTACCAAAGCGGTGGGTGTATCACCAGACAGACCGCTCCTTCTTGATAAGTTCCTCGAAGATGCAATTGAGGCAGAATCGGATGCAATATCAGATGGCACCAATGCATTTGTGCCTGCAGTAATGCAACACATAGAATATGCAGGTATCCATTCAGGTGACTCGGCTTGTGTTATACCTCCCGTGATTATCCAGAAAGATCATAAAAAAACTATCTACGATTACACCAGGAGGATTGCGATGGAGCTGAAAGTAGTCGGACTGCTTAATATCCAGTATGCAATCTATGAAGATATTGTATATATCCTTGAGGCCAATCCCAGGGCGTCCAGGACCGTACCACTGGTATCAAAGGTCTGTAATATTCCGATGGCTAAAATTGCCACTCAGATCATGTTAGGACAAAAATTATCAGAATTCAGCCTGAAAAAAAGGACTATCAGGCACTACGGAGTAAAAGAGGCCGTCTTCCCTTTTAACATGTTCCCTGCCATCGATCCCCTTCTGGGTCCTGAAATGCGTTCAACGGGAGAGGTCCTGGGCCTGGCCGATACTTACGGAATGGCATTCTTCAAATCTCAGGAAGCGACTCAGTCATCTCTGCCTGTCGGAGGAACTGTTCTGATCACAATTGCCGACCGGGATAAGGAGCGAATAATTCAGACTGCAAAAAACTTCAGGGATATGGGCTTCAGAATTCTCTCTACTGGCGGGACAAAAAGTTTCCTTGAAAGCCACAGCATACCTGCAGACCTTATACTTAAAGTTCATCAGGGCCGGCCAAATATTGTTGATGCCATCAAGAACGGAGAGATAGACCTGGTAGTTAACACCCCTGCAGGACGACTCAGTGAATATGATGATTCATATATCAGAAAGAACGCGATAAAATACAAGATACCCTATATTACAACCACTTCAGCCGCCCTCGCCGCCACCAATGGCATCAGGGAGAGGCAGAACGGGGAGTATAAAGTAAAATCGCTGCAGGATTATCACTCGGAAATTGAAGACTGAAAGGACTTTAAGATTCAGGTTGAAAATCTGCGATTACGATAATTAATTCACAAAAGGCACGGATTATAAATCCGCGCCAACAGGATTAGGGGTGGGTTACAATTGCTGCTGACTATTTACCTGATTTATTATGTTTTGAATAATCCTTTGGAGATACCCCAAAATAATTCCTGAATGACCTGGTAAAATTGGACGGATTTGAGATCCCCACACTGTTCGCTATTTCTGTTACATTACCGCTTTTTTTAATTATCAGTTCAGTACTTTTCTCAAGCCGGATATTCCTTATCAGATTGCCTGGTGTCAATCCCGTAAGTATTTTCAGCTTACGTGTAAGATGTGTTTTACTCATGCCAACCTGTT
>DCVC01000120.1 GCA_002328625.1 Bacteroidales bacterium UBA2198 | reverse complement strand
AGACGCGGCTTGCCGGATGCTTACAGTTCACCAGGAATTTGAAAAAGCATACAAAAGAAACATTCCAAGATTTGTTTTGGCTGATTCCCGGGTTGTTTATACAAGGTCGTTATTTAAAGATTCATATTTTATTGAAGATATGTCATTAAGAAGATTAGACTTCGAAAAGATTTCATTTGAAAACTGTAAAGTAATGGATACAAGGTGTGTCAGAATGTATAATGAAGCAATAAAAGATAAAGAAAGACCTGCATCAAAAAGAACTGGAAATTGGGTTCAGGAATATATTGATCTAGAGAATATCAGCTTGCATCTTGAAAGTCAATTTAAATATCCCGAAAGGATTAGGAAACTAATTGAAAAGTCAATAATAAAATAATGAGTAGAAATAATTTTATTTCAGAATTAATCCAACAAAGAGAGAATGTTCAGATCGAATTTCAGATAGATTATGATCTGAAAAAGACCATAAGAACCATTTGTGCTTTCCTTAATACTGACGGCGGATGGATTATTGTCGGGCATTCAGGCAAACAAGTTTACGGAATTTCAGAAGACATTGATAATAAAACCGATGAACTGAAAAGTGCTATAGCTGAAATGATAGTCCCCCAGCCGTTGGTTTATGTCATAAAAGACACATATAAAGGCGAATCCGTACTTTTAATTAATGTATTAAAAGGCACACGTCAACCCTATTCATTCGAAGGAAAATATTATATTAGAAAAGGATCCGGATCGATTATTGCAAATCCTGATGATATCAGTTTATTGCTTCGAAATCCAAGCAAATTTGCTTCAGCCTGGGAAAAATTAACTGCAATCGATGTTGTCTTTGATGATTTAGACCTTACAGAAATTAAAAAAACCATTTCCGAGGCAAAAACTTTAGGAAGAGGCAAGAGCCTCCCACATGAACCAGAAAACTTCTTGAGCTATTTCCAATTGTTTGATCTAAACTCAGTTAAAAATGGTTCTGTGGTTTTATATGGTAACGATCCAGTTAAATTTCTTCCTCAATGCAGAATCAGGATAACCGTAATGCCTTATGGTAAAACTGGTAGCCAGTATGACGATTCTTTAATAATCGAAGACCATTTATTCAAAGCTTTTGAACATGTACAAAACTATTTCAAGCAACAGTTACCTATCTTGAGTGAATTCAAACATGATGATTGGAACCGTACAGACAGAGAACGCTACCCTTTGGAGGCGTTGGATGAGGCTGTTGTCAATGCCATGGTACATAGGGATTACGGTGATGCATCAGGCGAAGTTAGTATAAATATTTACAGGGATAAGATAGAAATCACCAATTCAGGCGAAATACCAGAAGGAATTTTAAAGAGTAAGAATAGTTTTGAAATTTATCATGCTGTTTTTCGCAATCCAATGATTGCCCATATGTTCTTTCTTAGAGGAAAAATGGAAAAGAAAGGAAGAGGTCTTCCATTAATAAAAAACAGATTTCTTGAATATGGTTTGAAAGCTCCAGAGTGGATAACACAAAACGGTTATACATCATTGACACTTTTTGGTACGCCAAAACCAGTTACCATTAATGAACGAATGGTTGATTATCTGAAGAAGTTAAAGGTAGGTGAGCATTTTACCAGAGAAGATTATGAAAAATTCTTTGAAGGAAAGATTTCAGAAAAAACAGCCCGTCTTGATATATCCAAACTTTTAGATGGCGGATGGCTCTCCAAAATTGGTGAAGGACCATCAACAAAATATATCAAAACAAACAAAGAATTACCGGAAATTACCGGATAAAATTAAAGGCATCATTATAATCTAATGCTATACAATAAGTTATATTTTAACAAGCGTAGATTGAATTACCGGAAATTACCGAATTATCGAATAATAACCAGCTTAAATACTTTTACCCGATATTACCAGATACGATTTTTACATTTAATCAAAATGTATGATTTACAATGAATTAAGAATTCAATGATGCCTAAACTTTTACCGGAATTTACCAGATAGCGAAATAATATCAATTCAACATGCAAATAAAAGAGCATATCGGAAACATAAGACTATTGGAATTACCTAAAACAGCTTTTCTTTGTAGCAGGAAAGTTCCTGCAAGTATAGTCCTTAAATGTTATGACTGGGCCATAGACCAGAGAGAAAAGGGGAAATGTATAATAAGTGGATTTCAGAGCCAGATTGAAAAAGATGTACTTCACTATTTAATGAAAGGGAATCAACCTATAATTATTGCATTGGCTAGAGGTCTGAAAAATAAACTGATACCAGAGATTAAACAAGAACTGGATCAAGGCAGACTTTTGATAATTACCCCTTTTGATAAGGACGTAAAGAGAGTAACTGAAAAAACAGCTCAAGTCCGCAACAAAATGATGATAGATCTAGCAAATGAAATATCAGTCGGTTTCGCAAGTGAAGGAGGCAATTTAGAAGAACTATTGAAACAAACGGGGAAAAGAATTGTCTACATTCAATAACAGCTAAATTTGCAAGCACATAACAAGCGGGTATAGGTAAGTTGCTTGTTACGGTATTTGCGATTTTGTTCCCTGTTCTTACGACAGGAAAAACAATGGGTGACAAGCCAGGACTGCACCATCGTTCTTAACCAAAATTTGTATCCCGGACCGATGGTGGGTAAATTATGTCTTTTTAAACAGTCTCTACCCCAATTATTTTACGATTATTAATATTTCTAAAATTGACTTTCTACCCTGAATTACCTACTTTAGGAAAAAAATCATACTCTTTACCATATGAAAAAAATATCTCTTCTTGGTTTAATGATCCTGGTATTGACGTTATGTACATTTGAGGTTATACAAGCCCGGAATTCCCCAAGGACAAGGGAGTCTTTTAATGAGGGCTGGAAATTTGTAAAGTATTTTAACGCTTTCACCGAAACCATTGAATTTGACAGGGAGCCGGAGGGGCTTCATCTCCCTTCTGCAAACGACAATGACTGGCGCACAATTGATCTTCCTCACGACTGGGCAATTGAAGGTCCTTTCAGTGATACTCTTGAAAACAATACCGGCCTTCTGCCATGGAAAGGTATCGGATGGTACAGGAAACATTTTACCGTGAATAAGGCCGACGACGGCAAACGGATTTACATCGATTTCGACGGTGCAATGGCATACTCCGAAGTGTGGCTGAATGGTATTTATGTTGGTGGATGGCCTTATGGTTATACCTCATTCAGGCTTGACCTCACACCATATATCAATATCGGCAAAGAGAACCTTATTGCAGTAAGGCTCAATACAAAAATCTGGGATTCAAGATGGTATCCCGGTGCAGGACTTTATCGCAATGTCTGGCTGGTAAAAACCTCATCTGTTCACATCTCGCATAACGGTGTGTTTTGTACAACACCTGAGATAAAGAATGAAAGGGGTATATTAAGTGTCTCTGCTGAGGTGGAGAGCCACCTTAAGCAACCGGTTAACATAACAATTAAGGCGGCAGTATATAAGCTGAATAAAAAGGGAGAAGCATCTGCCGAGCCGGTTGCCGAATCGGTAACCGCGACAGCAACACTGCCTGCCTCTGCAGACCACAAATTCAGACTTGATATACCTGTTAAAGATCCTGTTCTCTGGGATATTGAAAATCCTGAACTTTACAAAGTTGCTGTGACTCTTCTGCAGGATACAATAATTACAGATATTTATGAAACCAATTTCGGTTTCAGGACTCTGAGTTTCACGCCCCGCGACGGATTTTACCTGAACGGCAAAAGAGTAGAGGTTATGGGAGTATGCAATCACCATGATCTTGGAGCACTGGGAGCCGCGTTCAATACAAGGGCCGCAGAACGCCAGCTGGAAATATTGAAAGAGATGGGTTGCAATGCGATCAGGACAAGTCATAATCCTCCCGCACCGGAACTGCTTGATCTGTGCGACAAGCTGGGTTTTCTTGTTCAGGTTGAAGCATTTGATACATGGAAAACTCCCAAGAAAAGAAACGATTATAATAAACTGTTCTATGCCTGGCACAATGAAGACCTCAGAGCAATGGTCCGCCGTGATCGAAACCACCCTTCCGTCTTTATGTGGAGCACCGGCAATGAAGTCAATGACCAGAATAATCCGGCGCTATCGGAAAGTCTGAGAGCTATTGTTAAATCTGAAGATGTCACAAGGCTGGTTACCGTCGGATGCAACTGGGACGAATCGGGAACAAATGGTTTCCAGAAAACTCTTGATGTGTTTGGAATAAACTATCGTCTGCACAGGTATGATGCATTCTTTACATTAAAAGACAATGACAACCTGCCTTTTCATTCCAGCGAGTCTGCATCGACAGTCAGCTCAAGAGGTGAATACTTCTTCCCTGTGGCAGAGGGAGATCTTAACAAAAATCTACCCGGAAAAGGGATTTTCCAGATCTCCTCCTATGACCTTGCGTACCCTGCATGGGCCTCCACAGCAGATCAACAATGGGAAATGCAGGAAAAATACCCGGGAGTGTTTGGTGAATTTGTCTGGACAGGCTTCGATTACATCGGAGAGCCCACACCCTATGGAGGAGATCTTACCGGTTTAAGGCCTGGTACAAGAAGATATGAGATTGCCAAGGAATTACTTGACAAACAAAATGTTACAGAAGTACCGTCGAGAAGCAGTTATTTCGGAATTCTCGATCTTGCGGGCTTTAAGAAGGATCGTTTTTATCTGTATCAGTCAAAATGGAGACCGGATCTCCCCATGGCTCATATCCTTCCCCACTGGAACTGGCCGGAAAGAAATGGTCTTGTCACATCGGTTCATGTATATACCTCGGGAGATGAAGCAGAACTTTTCCTTAACGGCAAGTCGCTTGGTAAAAAGAAAAAAGGTCAGTATGAATACAGGCTTCGGTGGGATGAGGTGGTTTATCAGCCAGGAGAACTCAGGGTAATCGCTTACAAAAACGGAGCAAAATGGGCTGAAGATGTGATGAAGACGACAGGCAGGCCAGCACAGATATCTGCATCATCCGACAGATCAGTGATAAAACCGGACGGTAGTGACCTGGCCTTCATTACCATCAGGATTGAGGATAAGGATAAATGGCTCGTTCCCCGCAGCATCAATCTTGTGAATTTCACTATTGATGGCCCGGGCAAAATAGTCGCAGTTGACAATGGTGATGCAACAAGCCACGATCCTTTCCAGGCTTCATACAGAAAAGCATATAATGGATTGTGCCTTGTAATTGTTAAGGCAGATAAGGGTGCAACCGGCTCATTTACAGTAAAAGCACAATCTAAAGGATTGAAAGGCAGTGCAGTAACTATTAATATTGAGTAGTAGGGAATTTGTATTTTATCTTACGGTACATGCTAAAGAAGATCCCCCATACCTATGTAATAGTCTTCAGCATCATTGTTATTTGTGCCGTGCTGACATGGATCGTTCCGGGCGGAACATTTGACAGACATATTCTTACCGTAAACGGAATTGACAGAAATGTAGTAATACCCGGATCATTTCATTATACCGACAGTAAGCCACAGACATGGCAGGTTTTCTCTGCACTGTTCGATGGATTTGTTGACAAGGCAGATATAATAGCGTTTATACTTATCATCGGAGGTGCCTTCTGGATAATGAATGAAAGCAAAGCAATCGATGTTGCAATACAATCATTTCTCCGCTTCAGCAAACGGATAGAACACAACAGGCTTATTGGCAGGCTGGGCGCCGACAATCTGATATTTGCACTTATAATGCTGATGTTCAGCATCTTCGGAGCTGTTTTCGGGATGAGTGAGGAAACAATAGCATTTGTAATAATTTTTGTGCCGCTTGCAATATCGATGGGATACGATTCAATTGTAGGGGTTTCTCTGTGTTTCGTTGCAGCAGCCCTTGGTTTTGCTGGTGCTATCCTGAATCCTTTTACAATAGGAATCGCACAGAGTCTCTCAAACCTTCCTCTCTTTTCAGGCATTGAATACCGTATCTTTTGCTGGGTGATTATTAACTTTTTCGGAATCTTTTTCATACTCCGATACGCCAGGTCCGTGAAGAAAAAGCCTTCATCTTCACGGGTTTTCGAAGATGATAATTACTGGCGCCAGCTTCATGGGAACAATGCTTTTCATATCACTTATCACACACCCCTTTCAGCCTGGATTATCTTTGTTATTCTGCTTATTGCAATGGGAATATTCTCCTGGTTCAATCCGGTTACAGGTTTGTCGGTTGGAGAAGCAACAATAAGAGTTCCTGTGCTTCCGGTTCTTACAATCTTGTTCGGAGCTTCGGGATGGTTTACATTAAGGAAATCAGTCCATTTCTTTGTGATTGACATTTTATTGTTTACAATACTTGCACTGATAACAGGAGTAATGGGGTACGGCTGGTATATAATGGAGATTGCAACCCTCTTTTTTGTGATGGGACTGGCTTCGGGCATTGCAATGAATTATTCCCCAAACAGGATCACCAAGCTGTTTCTAGACGGAGTGAAAGATATCCAGTCAGCGGCACTGATTGTGGGACTCGCCGGAGGTATAATAATAATTCTGAATAACGGTAATATTATAGACACTCTGCTTTATAGGCTTTCAGAGTCAATTTCAGGCATGGGTAAACTCGCTTCTGTCACCATGATGTACGCAGTTCAGAATCTTATCAATCTGGTCATGCCCTCCGGTTCTGCCAAAGCCGCGCTTACCATGCCGATGATGTCCCAGTTCTCAGACCTGATCGGTGTATCGCGGCAGGCAACTGTTATGGCTTTCCAGTTCGGCGATGGATTTACAAATATGATCACTCCGACATCGGGAGTACTTCTTGGTGTCCTAAGTGTTGCCAAAATACCTTATGATAAATGGTTCAGGTGGGTCCTTCCATTTATTATCATGCTGATAATCATAGGATTCATTTTGCTTATCCCTACAGTTTATATGAACCTTAAGGGATTTTAATATTCGTTTAACGATATGGAAGCTTTTTTCAGAGATCGGAAAGAGTGGCGAAAATGGCTGGAAAAGAACAGCAATTCTGCAGATGAGATGTGGATGATAATCTATAAAAAACATTCGGGAAGAAAGAGTATTCCTTATGTAGATGCTGTTGAAGAGGCTCTTTGTTTTGGATGGATCGATGGCAAAATTAAAAGAGTAAATGATGAGTACTTTATTCAGCGTTATACTCCCAGAAGGAAAGGTAGCAGATGGTCAAGGTATAATATTGAGAGAGTTGGGAAGCTCATTAAGGAAGGTAAAATGACACCTGCAGGCTTAGATGCTTATAATGTGATATTTACAAGACCTGGGCTTATTTATGATAACAGGGCTTCCGGTGATCCGGTTACTCCTGCTGATCTGGAAGCGGCAATGAAAGAAAACAGTACTGCATACAATAATTATCAGCGCTTTTCACTTTCAGCAAGGAGGATGTACATCGATTGGCTTAACGAAGCTAAGAAAGCTGAAACACGTGCCAGACGAATCGTGAAAATAGTGAAATCGGCAGAACAAAACAGGAAACCAAGAATGATGTAAGTATTAATTTTATAAATTTGGTAACATTATTAATTTTCTGACGTCTTTATTGCATTAATCCCCAATAAAAATTTATGGCAAGAATTACAAATAAACGGAATTCAGGATTGTTTTTTTGAAGGACCCAAAATCAAATAAGACCACCACTATAATTAATTGCTAATGAAATTAATTGATGCTATTAACGCCTTTCAACACATAGGATTGAAGTCCACAAACCTCTTGTTTCCGATAACCACGGCTCTAAAGCCGTGGTTAATGAATACCCCTGTAAAAAGGGCTTCAGCCCTTTTATTGTTAATTTAATATAATCATCTCTAAATCAATAAATTAAACTTAAGTATGAAAAGAATTACATTTTTTGTTGTGGTTGCAATAATTGCTGCCACATTTTCTGCATCCGGCCAGAAGGCTGATTTTACAGGAACCTGGAAAATAGACAGGTCTGTATCTGTTGTGTCGGAGTATTTCCCTACCCTTGCTACCATCACCATCAACATCGATGGTGAAACCCTGAAAACCGAACGTGTTTATGAGGGAGGTGACGGGCAGGAGTATCCGTTTACAGAGAATCTTACTTTGGATGGTAAGGAATACAAGATTACGATCTTCGATATGCCAAGAAAATCGAAAGCTGCATGGACAGAACAGGAAAATACCATATTAATTGAATCTGTAACAACTTTCTATGAGTCTGGAAGTCCGGAGGATTTTGTATCCAAAGAGAACTGGAAAGTCGATAAGACGACCGGAATACTTACAATCAGTTTTGTAAACAGTAGTTCATACGGTGAAATAAAAGGAGCTTTCTATTACAAAAAGACCGGATAGTAATTATCAGCCATGTTATTTCCACCTTATTTTACTTTTCCTGCATATAAATCAAATGAAAAGGTCCTTTTCCCCACACAAGACAAGCCGGCGTGATGCCATGAAAATGATAGCAGCAGGTTCGGCAGCCGGATTAATCGGGTTTACTGAAAATCCGTTGTCCGGGGTTGAATCCCGGGTCAAACCCTCATATGCCACAGGGATGGCTCCTGTCAAAATCAGGAGCCTTAAAGCTATTGCAACTGCACCGGCAGGATCGAACCTTGTTGTTGTAAAAGTTGAGACCACTGAACCCGGGCTATATGGCCTGGGGTGTGCCACATTCACTCAAAGGGCCGAAGCAGTGGTTACTGCAATCAACAGTTATCTGAACGATTTCTGCACGGGAAAGGATGTTGACAGGATTGAGGATCTGTGGCAGTCAGCTTATGTAAGTTCCTACTGGAGGAATGGTCCTGTCCTCAATAATGCACTCAGTGGTGTGGATGAGGCATTATGGGATATTAAAGGGAAACGCGCAGGTATGCCTGTATATCAGCTTCTGGGTGGGAAAGCACGGTTTGCTGTTCCCTGTTATACTCATGCCGGAGGAAGAACTCCTGAAGAGGTGGCCGCAAGCGTCCAGAAATTCATGGAAGCAGGTTTTCGTCACATCAGGATACAGATGGGAGGATACGGTGGCGTGGGCACTATTGGCAGTCAGCCCGATTTTAAGGAGGCAGGTTTTGGAGGCCAGAATGACGGATTTATGGATCAACGCGGATACCTGAGATCCGTTCCCGGGATGTTTGAACATGTCCGTAAAACATGCGGGGAAGATGTTGAATTACTTCATGACATACATGAAAGGGTGGAACCCATGGATGCTATTAACATGATAAAGCAGCTGGAGCAATACAGCCCGTTTTTTATTGAAGATCCCTTCTCCCCTGAGAATATGGAGTGGTTTAAACAGCTCAGGATAAGCACTTCCGTTCCAATTGCAATGGGAGAATTGTTCAATAACATAAATGAATTCAAGATGCCTATGGTTAACCAGTGGTTCGATTTCATACGGGTCCATGTTTCCCAGGTAGGAGGGATTACTCCAGCCATGAAAATTGCCCGTCTCGGTGAATGGTTTAATATAAGGACTGCGTGGCACGGACCGGGTGATGTATCTCCAGTTGGTCATGCGGCCAACTGCCACATGGATCTTGCTGTATGGAATTTCGGTATCCAGGAGGCTGTAAGCTTTTCAGAAAAGCTTCAATCAGTCTTTTCCGGTTGCCCGGTAATGGAAAAGGGTTATATGTCGGTCAACGAGGTGCCGGGATTAGGAGTGGATATAAATGAAAAAGAAGCTGCGAAATATCCTATCGGAACCCGGTCTAACTGGCTAATAAGGAAAAGGGACGGAACAGTTATAAGACCCTGATAATGAAGCTGTGCTCTGTAAAGCATCAACTTACAAACCAACACAGACTTAATATATAATACATCGTCTACAATACATAATACATACCATCACTTTCCTATCCTGTACAGGTATTTGTCAGTTCTCAGTATTATTGCATTTCTCAGAATTGCCGGGGTTGCCCATATCTGACCATCAATCTGATTCTGTGCAACATTTTCCAGTTTACGTCCGGCCTTAATGATAACCGTCTCACCCCGGGTTGAAAAAAGATATATATTTCCTGCCGCATAGACCGGAGAAGCATTAAAACTTGATTTGTAATGTGATGTATAGACATCCTTTCCAGTGGAAGCATCTATGCATATAAGATTATTTTTTGTATCAACAGTATAGATAAGTCCATCTCTGATAACAGGTGTGAGCAGCTGCATTGGCTCAACACGTTTCTTCCAAACGACATTTGATTTTGTTATATCACCTTTGCCGTCAGGATTGACAGCAATGATTTCTGAGTAATTAGAACCTTCAGTATCGACCATGAATCCTGTGTAATAATATACAATACCTTTCTCGGTAAATGGCATTGAAACGGTTGATTCAGCTCCTCCTGTCACACTCCATACCTCTTTACCGGTTTCCGGTTCATAAGCAATACAAATTGCCGATCCATTGGAGATTAATAAATCACGTCCTTTAACATTCAAAATAAGTGGCGTTATATAGGCTTTTTTCCCGATTTCAGGAAGGGGTTTATAGGGTTCTTCAGGGCGGTCGGTCCGCCAGACACTCTTTCCTGTAACTTTGTCAAGGGCAACAATATATCTCACGTCAGTGCCTTCATAATGAAGAACTAAAAGATTTTTATAGATCACCGGAGAGGATGCCGGTCCCTGTACATGATTACATTTAAGGTCTGTTCTTTTCCAAACAACAGATCCGGTTGTGGTATTGATGCAAGCCGTCCCCAGGCTTCCGTAGTGAACATAAACAAAACCTTTTTCGATACAGGGTGTTGGTGTCGCGTATGAATTAAGCGAGTGTTTGCCGGGAACTTCCGATGAAGAAAATACTTTTATATCGTGAATTATTTTGCCCGTAATATAATCGACACATACAGCAAAAAGTTCTTTCCCGTCATCGGTACCAGTTGTGATCCAAACCTGATTCTCATATACTACCGGTGATGACCAGCCTTTTCCGTGTATCTCTGTTTTCCAAAGCAAATTTTGATCATTCCCCCATTTTATCGGAGCGTTTTCAACATCAGCAATTCCATCGAGCCGGGTTCCTCTGAAATGTGTCCAGTTTCGTTCCTGAGCCACAGCATCCCTGTTAACATTAATCAAACATGTTGCAATGATGCAACAGAGAAAGAATGTTTTTCTTTTCATGTTATAGTTTTATTTTTCAGTTTGTTATTCAGCTTCATGGACTAAAGATATAAAATCTTCTTCCATTTTATAAAAGGGTACTGGTAATGAGATGCCGGTTTCTTTCATTTTCCTGATTTTCTGATTAAGCTGAACAGAGGGGCATTTTGTATGCAATGGGCTTGGTACTGAGGCTCTCATCCTTTTAAAAATGTCAGAAAAATTTTCTTCCATTATGTTGCCGAATGTTATGGGAACGAAGACACAAGGTTCCACATTTCCCCTGCTGTCAATATGAATTATGGATAACCCTGCCATCATACATCCCATGTTTTCAGGTGCTTCCGACCAGGCTTCATAAATTATCAAGGGATGATCCTTATATTCAGCAGATGTATTGAGTTTAAAATATAAACCGGTTAGGATTTTGCTCTCTTCTTCATCAAGAAACGCTGATTCATCTCCGTCCAGGTAAGCTCCACAAGGCCTTGGTTCCAGCCACCTGGCTAAACCCACGTTCAATTCTTTCAATAATCTCAGATAGCTGTAAAGATCCCCGGATCGAATCAGCTCTTTTGTCACGCAGGTATTGACATACGTAAAAACTCCGGCTTCTCTGAAATATCTTATGGCCTTTACTGCCTGTTCATAAGCTCCGTCAAATCCACGGAAAGCATCGTGCCTTTCAGTAGATACATCATCAAGACCGATTCCGGCTGCCTGCAAACCAGCTTTTTTCAAAGCTGCCGCTTTGTCAGGAGTAACTCCATAGCCGGAAGTATGTATATGAAAATCGGATAGCGAACGGTCAGATGAACTGAGCATCTCCAGTAACTCATCAAATCGCAGCATGGGTTCTCCTCCGGAAAGAGTGATAATACTGACTCCTGTCTGCTGCAGGTCAGAAATAACTTTTTTCCAGACTGAAACAGGAACTGCATCAGTGTCACTCAGGTTAAAATGTTCATAACAATGTCTGCATTTATAATTACATCTGCTTGTAATTGCCAATATTGCATTGTCAATCTGTATTTTAAGGTGTGTGCCGGCAGCTGAAATATTAAGACCCCCGTTTGCAACCATATTATCAAAGGCTTTTGAAGGCCAGTGAGGTACTGTCAATGAAAAATATATTTTATTATTATGCCTTACAAATTTGCATATATGCAATTTTTTTTGTATCTTATTAGTATTAAGAACTCCACCCTGTGAGGACTTGATAACAAACAACGGATATTTATTTCTTTGCAGGAAATATTTCAGGAGAGATATCCTGAATTTCAATTTAACAGGAACCGATTTCCGGCAGGAATAATAATACGCTTCATTTTTATTCATTTTTTCAGATCATAAGAAATAATTATGTTTTATCAACCCATCTTTCTCTGCAAATATTCCTGTTTTGAAGGTAATTATTTCAATAACAGGTTTAAATGAGATCTGGTTTTTAAGATAATTTACCCTGAAGCACTCATTGGATTCGAGTAATTTATTTATTATGGCCTTTTCGCTTCTGTCTTTCAACGACTCTGAAATAATGACATCTTTTCGCATTTCAAGGAAGATAAAGAGTCTTATAAAATTATCTGTATCCGATTTTACAATCAACCTGAAGGTATTAATTGATGAGACCAGTTCCCTGTCAGTCAATATGGCTTCATAAATCTCTGACGGGGATATAATCGAACCATTTATTGTAACTGTGCCATCGCTCCGTCCGTAGATATAGATCAGCGGAAATTGAACAACTGCCGGAATATTAAAATCCTCCGCCACTTTTGCAATTGAATATCCTCTGTTTTCCAGTTTTCCGGCAATATCCTTAAACCTTATAACTCCACCTTCGTCACCTATAACATATTTGATCATTGGGGATACTGATTTCAGATTCAGCACCGTTATCTCAGGTTCTTTCAAACCATCCTTGTTAACAGTTTCCCTTATGTAAAATCTCTGGGGGGAATACTGACCGATAAAACTTGGAAGCCTGTCAGAAGATAAAATGTCCCTTCTCAGATTCAAATCATTTTTAATGAGCTTCCGTATTGCTACAGTAAACGGGGTTTCTGTGGAGATTCCCACATCAAGGTCAATAGCCCCGTAATCTGAAAAGATCTTTGATCCCTGCCTGAGATTTGATGAAACATATTCCCTCCACTCCTCTACAAATCCTTCACCCCCGCTAAAAATATTGATTTTGTAATTCTTCCAGTTGAATCCTTTAAGAGTATTTCCATAGTTTATCAAGTCAATAAAAAAAGGAGGATAGCCTCCGAGGAGATATGAGAAATCCATCCCCATTTCAGTTATAAAACTGATGGTTTTCTGTGGATCCGGGCCGATATTCTTTACTATACCCAAAGAGCTCAGACGGCTTGCAAATCTCAGTCCACCGGTCCAGCCACCTGCCATAAAGCAGTTCAATATCATCCAGTTGCCGTTTTTTTCGATATCATACAGATGGTTCATTGTGGCCCTGACCATTCCAAGGTTACAGGTCTCTTCTTTCCGGGATCTTATCCAGAATGTTGATTTACCAGAAGTGCCTGAACTCTCTTCTATATGACCATGAGACGGAATCTTCCCGTTCAGGCACCTTGTTTCGACAGGAAAAGCCCTGATATAATTTTCTTTCGAGGTTTGAGGAATAACAGTGTTAAAATCACTTATGCTTTTTATGAGACCAGGTTGAATATTTTTCTTATTAAGAAATGTCTTATAAGCGGGGACCAGCTTTGAGGTTCTTTTAAATAGGAAGAGTGCTTTTCGAAATGAAATATACTCAAATAACGACTCATTAATCTTGCTGAACATTCTGATAGTTCGTCCTGAATGAGGCAGCGACAGATTAAAAAGGTAGTCCAGCCTTCTTACTGGCAAAAGCCTTGATAAAGTAAAAAGGATGAGGTTTATGAACATCTCGGACAAGAATTGGAAATCAGTTCAGCCATATATTTTTCCCTGGCACAATCGCATCCTTTATCCATATAAGTAAAAACATATTTAAGCCCTTTCTCCTGACCAGCTTTCTGTGCATCCAGAAGCGATTGAGAAGGTGTCGCACACAGGTGTATGAGTTTATTGGCAGGGAAAAATCGAGTAATGTGCCAGGGGACTGAATTATCAAGAGTCTCTTTTATCCAGGTTGCAATTTCATGATAATTTTCTTCCTGATCGTTTGCACCGGGGATGATATTTGTCCTTACTTCAACATGGCATCCAGCCTCATAAAAAGCCTTTATGCATTTAAGAATTTTCACGGCGACCTCTGCAATCCCTTCTGCTCCGCAATAATTGTAATAAAAATCATCATTCATGCTTTTGATATCAGCAGCTATTGCATCCATCCGGCAGGCGATACGATGTGTTGATCTTTCCGTTAAAGTGCTGTTGGTTACCAGTATGTTATAAAGACCTTTTTTCTTTGCTTTTTTCGCAATTTCTTCAACTGCTTCAAGAAGAACTGCAGGCTCATTGAATGTATAGCATATTGCCCTGCAATCCTTTTTCACGGCCATATCTATTATTTCTTCAGGAGTAATTTCAATACCGGGAATTTCCTTACCGTTCTCCGACCATGATAGTTTGACATTCTGACATCCAAGACATCGGAGGTTGCATCCCCATGAACCTATTGACAAGGTTCTCAAATTCCCTCTAAAATGAACTATTGGCTTGTCAAACAAGGAATCCACTGTTACCGCACAAAACCTGTCTCTATCGATCAAAAGACCCTTTTCGTTCCTTCTGTGACAGAAACTTTTTCCAATTTCACATTCACGTATACAAACAGAACAGTGATTATTTGTCTCCATACCATAAGATTATGATAAAGCATATATGAATTATTATTTTACGGCATAGCCTGCTTGCTGCCTGAACAGTTCTCCAGAATATTCAGGAAGACGATTTTTCTTCCGGAAAGAGAGCAGATATTTTTTCTGCTGTTCACCTTCAGCATTCAATAATATTTTGTAATACCCCTTGCTGTGTAGGATAAATGTCTGCCTGGCTTGTTCCCGCTCAGGAATTTTAAATCTCATATTGACCTCATCACCAATTTCAGGTTGAACATAATAGAGCAGATCCGGACTTTCCAGGAGCTTCTTAACATCTTTTTCTTTATTGTCAATTGCGCTTTCAAACAAGGCGGTCTTCTCACTGACAATCACATTTGTGGAAAAATCGATAGAAGCATAATCGATCTCCCAAAAAAAGAAACCAAATTCCAGCTTGATTTTAACTGTTTCACTCTCAATATCTGCAAGATCCAATGCAAGTACATCCTCTTTGGCAGCCATTGGCCCGACAATATTATAATAATCGACGAATTTCCATTTCCCCTTTTTCTCAATATAAACCATTAGAGGTATATTCTGGTCGAGGAACCAGGTTTTCATCCTTTTATCAGGTACCGTTTCCTGTTTTTCGACCCAGCAGTCATATTCTTTACCGAACAGGCTGTGAAAACGGGTAAAAACATAATCGAGCCAGAAGGTATTTTTCGCTTTTACTATCAGTTTTGCCTGATCTTTATCAGGAGGCCTTTTAAACTTCAATACTATTCCGTCAGTAACAACATGGTCTTTCCCCAGCTGGTCTCCGGAATAACAGAGAGTATCCTTCTCCCTGATAATATCAAGGAGATTCCTTCCTTTAAGATTAACTGCTTCCACTGGAGGTTGTGGATCGCTGATAGTCTGATAATTACCATATTTGTCCAGAAGGACGTCTGTTCCGGCAGGATGATTAAAAACCTTAAGTTCGATCAGATTCGTATGTTGGATCTCATGCACCTCATTGGTCATTTTTATATTGTAATCAGTCTGTCCCTGTTTTGGCTCCGGAAGAGGAAGATAATCGTGCCGTTCGAGGGAAGGGTAAATTGCTCCGCTATAGATCTCCCCAATGAATTTGTAAGATTCGCCATCTGAAACATAAATGAAAGGACATGATTCCTTGATCAAAGCAATTATTACGGCAACCACTGCAGTTGTCCCTGCTACTATTCCCAATCCTCCAAACACCCATGATGCAATGGTTGCACCAACTGCAGGATCATAAACTTCGATTTTTTCAATCCCTGTCATTGGGACCGTGACCCGAATTAACTCCTCAAGAGTTAATTCTGAAGTATAAATATGAACCTCATTTACCACTTCTGATTCATCTTTATTCCCTCCTTTCCTGTACCTGTTGGCTTTTTCAGGCACAGTGGACCTGTATTTATCATGCCCTTCAAGCTTAAAAATGCTGCCGGAGATGTTTTTATCATTTGCAAAAACATCTGTAAAGTGCCAGGCACTGTCTCCGTGGTGCAGAATGATAAATTTATTTTCATCCTGAAGTTGCATCACCATTGGGCCAGGTGGATCCTGCGACCGGTTTACTTTATAATAATAGCATCCGTCAAACAGGTTAATAATTGTAATTACGATGAATAACAAAAGGAACCTGTTCACCATTTGAAAGTTGATTGATTTTGACATGGCAGGGAAAAGGTTGAATCAGGATTAATAATAGAAAGCTTTTATACTACACATATCAAAGTTAAATCTTAATTAAACAGCAGTCAAGAATAACAGATTTTTTTTCATTACCAAACGGATAAAAAGTTGAACTTAGCTCCTTTCCGGGGGCCAGGACAATCTCATATTCAATAATCAGGTTTTTAATTATTTTGTTCATATATTAATTTAATATTTATAACACTTTATTTTTAACATTATTTAACATTATTTGCTACTATATTGTTTATAAGCTTTTTAAGTAATTAATATGATATCAACATCATCTGTTTTGACCTTATTTATATCGTATAATATGAACTTTATTATCTTAATTTCGTTTACTGTACATACATTAATAATTAATAATTAATAACTAATTACAATGAAAAAGAAAACTCTTACCCTTGGATTACTCGCACTGTTAGGAATTTTTATATTCACAGCATGTGAGAAAGAAAATGATGAAATGAAAATGCCTGCCGATATGTCGATAGCTGAATTCGCATCAACAAGTGCGGATTTTAGCATACTTGTTCAGGCACTTAAGAAGGCAAATCTCTATGACGTACTTGACGGAACAGGTAATTTCACTGTGTTTGCCCCTACAAATGCTGCTTTTACAGCTTTGTTCAATGCTCTTGGTGTAACAGGCGTGAGCGATTTATCTGCTGACGCTCTCGCACCAATACTTCTCTACCATGTTCTTGGAGAAGAGAAACGTTCCTCAATGCTTCAGAGCGGTTATTTAAGAACCCTCAGCTCTGCCAATAACAACTTTCTAAGCCTTGGCATCAATACCTCAGCAGGTGTTAAGTTAAATAAAGAGACTTCCGTGGTTTCTGCTGATGTGGTTGTAAAAAACGGTGTGATACATGTTATTGACAAAGTTCTTCTGCCTCCCACCGTAGTTGACCATGCTCTTGCAAACAGCTCTTTTAGCATACTGGTTCAGGCTGTCGTTAAGGCAGGTCTTGTTGAAACACTCAACGGGGCAGGTCCTTTTACGATCTTTGCTCCAACAAACACCGCATTCGAAATGCTTTTTGCACAGCTTGGTATCTCAGGTATAAATGATCTCACTGCCCAGGATCTTACTCCGATCCTGCTGTACCATGTGGTCAGCGGAAATGTTAAGTCAACAGATCTTAGTGCAGGATCAGTACCGACTCTTAACGGGAATATACAGATTGCCCTCATCCCTTCCGCAACTATTAATGGAAACTCAAATATTGTCGCTACGGATGTACAGGGTATAAATGGAATTATTCACGTGATTGATAAAGTTTTAATCCCCTGAGTTTTCTTTAATTTTACATCCGGTTGTTTTATTCTTACTGCAGCCTGCAAAGGCTGCAGTTTTTTTAGCAGTTAAAGAATATTCAATTATATTTAACATTATTATCAGTTTACAGGATGAAAGGATTTGTTTTAAAAGACCTTGAAAAACTGACAGGAATCAACAGTGCCACATTAAGAGTATGGGAACGACGCTATGGTCTCATGAGCCCAAGCCGGACATCCACCAACAGGCGATTGTATAATGATGATGATCTGAAAAGAATTATCAATATCTCAGTCCTTTACCGTAACGGTGTAAAAATATCGAGAATTGCCAGGATGTCCGATTCAGAGATCACTGATAAAGTGGCATTTCTGTCACGGGAAACATCGGGCCCGGATACCCGTATTGACTCCCTCATAAAGGCTACAATAAGACTTGATGAACCCGCTGTCAATGAGATAATGCTTCATCTGGTTCTGAACAATGGATTTGAGGCTTCATTTACAGAAATCGTTTTTCCGTTTCTTCGTAAAATAGGATTTCTGTGGCAAACAGGTTCTTTAAATACAGGAATAGAACACTTTATATCCGGTATATTCCGTCGTAAACTATTTACTGCCATTGATTCAATTTCCGCTTCCTCTATTCCAAAGAAGAAGAAAGTTGTTTTATATCTACCTGAAGATGAACTACATGAAATTGGAATGCTGTTTTATTTATACCTTATCCGCAAGCTCGGGCATGATACTCTCTATCTTGGACAGACTACTCCTTTCAATTCGGTTGTTGAGGTCAGTAACGCCTGGCAGCCTGATTTAATAATAACAAGTCTCCGGACTGCAATGCCTGTCAAGAGGATCGAAGATTATCTGGAACTTCTCAGCACATCCCTCAGGAAGAGGAAGGTACTGGTCGCGGGCCTTTTTGCGGATCTGCTGAAAGAGGGGCAATATACCAATGTTTTTGCAGTAAGGAGTGAGGAAGATTTAAAAAGATACCTGTGATTGTCCCGGTCAACTTCTCCTCCATTATACTTTTGGCAATATCATTTAAGCAGCATGATCAGTAACTGTGCCAGAAATATTCTGATGAACATAACCAGAGGATATACAGTTGCATTAGCAATTGCAGGAGCTTCGGACTGACTTAAATTGGTAACGTATGCAAGAGCTGGAGGATCCGTCATACTACCGGAAAGCAATCCTCATATTTCCAGATAATTCCTTTTAAGGACAATCCTTGCAAAAAAACCGGTCAGCAAAAACAAGGTTATGGAACAGATTGCCAGGATCCTGATCGTGGTGGGTATACTCCTTATCGTTGCGGGTGTAATAATATACTTTGCAGGAAATAAAATGGAATGGATAGGTCATTTGCCGGGTGATATAAGAATTATAAAAGAGAATGTAAAAATATTCATTCCCATAACTACAATGGTACTGGCAAGTGTTGTTTTATCCCTGCTGATTTATCTTATCAGAAAATTATTCTAAATCGTAGAGCATCCTCAGGGCTCTTTTAACAACTATTTCTGCCGAACCTATTTCAAAAGGACTTGAATTAACCTCATAACCTCCCTCTTTATAAAGATGCGCAGGCGGAAGATAGCCGCTGTATCCGTTGCAATGGGTAATCACAAAAGTATACTTAAATGGTGAACCGGCTTTGATCGCCATACCTACTTCAGTAAGCATCTCAACGTTAAATCCCACAAAAGCCACATCTCCGATCCTTGCGGCAATAATATTTACAGGGATTGCAGGCGGATCATTTTCTGGTGTTGATTTAACATTATC
>DCVC01000163.1 GCA_002328625.1 Bacteroidales bacterium UBA2198 | reverse complement strand
CCTCCTTTGCTGTTCATAACATAAACATCGGTGTTCCCGTCATAGTCACCTGTAAATGCTATTAAGCTGCCATCAGGTGAAAATTTCGGATAACGTTCCTGTCCGTCATGAATAGTAAGCCGCACTGCATCACCGCCTTCGATTGGTGCACTCCAAATATCTTCACCGGAGGTAAACACAACTGAATTATCAGAGATGTCGGGAAAACGCATTATCTGTTGAGCTTCAATAATAATATTACCTGATAATAAAATCAGGACATAAATACTGAGTTTGATTAAAATTTTCATGTTGATGAATTTTAGATATTAGAATTTAAAACCAAATTTAAGTTATTCTAACTTTACATGAGAGAATAGAGGTTTTCTTTTCGTTTCAGATTGAAAATTATTAAATTTAAATATTATGCCAAAATATCGTATTGTCTCTATTGACGGAGGAGGGATCCGTGGTCTGGTAACTACTATCCTGCTACAGAGGATTGTCGCAACCCCCGGATTGGAGAATTTTCTTAAATCGATCAATCTTATTGCAGGCACATCGACAGGCGGCCTTTTGGCACTCGGTATAGCATACGGGCTTGATCTTGAGCATATCCGTGACCTTTACATTAAGAAGGGTCCCGGGATTTTTGATGATTCCTGGCTCGACGATCTTCGCGATCTGGGCAAGCTCAGAGGTGCTGACTATAAAATCAAGCCGCTTCGCCGAGAGTTGAAGAGTCTTTTCGGAAAGGCTACCCTTGGTCAACTAAAGAAACATGTATTGATCACTGCCTTTGATCTGGACAACGAGGATCCCAAGCCAGGCAAGAGAACATGGAAGCCAAAACTCTTCCATAACTTTTCGGGTCCGGGCAGCGATAGCAACTCTTCCGTTGCAGATGTTGGTCTCTATACAAGCGCTGCTCCAACCTACTTCCCATCAGTTGACGGGTATATTGACGGCGGAGTATATGCTAATAATCCATCCATATGTGCCCTGGCCCAGACCCAGGATGACCGCTACGGACCCACACCAAAACTTAAAGATGTATGTTTATTGTCGCTGGGAACAGGTACGAGTCTTCAGTACATCAGAGGCAAGTCGCATGACTGGGGCTATGTGCAATGGATAAAACCACTCATCAACCTGATGTTTGACGGAACTACCGGTATAGCAGATTATCAATGCAGCCAGTTTCTGGGTAACAGATACCATCGCCTGGCACCAATATTCCCGGCCGGAGTAACTGTCCCAATGGATGACATTAAAAAGATCCCCTACATGATCGAATTCGCGGAGCACCTCGGGATTAATGATACTATTAAATGGCTGAAAAGTAATTTCGCATCTTAAAAATTATCTTTTATTATCAGAAATAACCTGCGAAATCGGCGGGAAAAATTGTTGGTTTCCGGCAAAGCATGATGATTATAGCAGATTTATCATATACCCTCCTCTGACATGGAACTGTTTAAGGCCGGGTAATTCCGAACAAAGGCAGGAATACTTCAGTATTGACAGGAACCTGGTGATTTGTGATGTATGATATTTTATTTATGATTATTAAATAATAATTGACAATTAGAATAATTTATTTATTATATATCAATTTTTTCTTTGAAATTTAAATTAAATCTCTATATTTGCTTCAATTATTTAATTAAGACAAGTATTTTATGGAGCCGGAAATCACTCAGATCGAGATATCAACAAATTCAGACATACTAAGAACAGAGGAGACAATCTGGTTTATAAAGGAGAGATTCAGAAAAAGACTCTGCCACAACCTAAACCTGGTTAATGTCTCTGCACCTATAATTGTCCCTGACGGAACAGGGATCAATGATGACCTCAATGGCGTTGAAAAGCCTGTAAGCTTTGAAATAAAGGACATCAAAGACAGGAAGGTTTCCATAGTACAATCACTTGCAAAATGGAAACGCCTGCGCCTAAAAGAATTCGATATTGAATCCGGCAAAGGTATCCTGACAGATATGAGAGCAATCAGGCCCTGTGAGGACTTAAGCCCTATTCATTCCATATATGTTGACCAATGGGACTGGGAAAAACATATCCTGCCGGAACAGAGGACTTTAAGTTATTTAAAAATCACTGTGCAGTCGATCTATGAGGGAATTAAGGCAACTGAAAACGACCTGTTTAATTTCTACCCGGATCTGAGTCCCGTACTGCCCGACAATATTCATTTTATTCATGCTGAAGAACTGTTAAGACAATATCCAGGTCTGACTGCAAAGCAGCGGGAGGCGGTGATTGCAAAAAGGTACGGAGCCGTCTTCATCATTGGCATAGGTGCCACACTGAGTAATGGTGAACCTCACGACGGAAGAGCACCTGATTATGATGACTGGAGCTCATTAAACGAAGACGGATATATAGGTTTAAATGGAGACATCATCCTTTGGTACCCTGTTTTACAAATTGCATTTGAAATCTCTTCAATGGGCATCCGTGTGGATAAAGAGGCTCTTGAAAGACAGCTTAAGATAAAAGGTTGCTCTGACAGAAAAGAGCTTTTTTTTCACAAAATGCTGTTAAACAATGAGTTGCCTTATTGTATAGGAGGAGGTATCGGACAATCCAGAGTATGTATGTTCCTCCTGAAAAAAACACATATCGGCGAGGTCCAATCAGGTATCTGGCCTGATGTAATACAAAAGCAATCAGAAGCTGCAGGTATCAGGTTACTTTAAATATGCCTGTAATCTAAATCGCGAGATAACAACAACCCTGAATTATTTTGGGATAAACATACAACTGATAAAAATCGGATAGTTATTGTTTATCGTAAACCATTGTCTCAACCAGATCGCCGTAAGATGAGGTAGCTGTGGATTCAATAACCATATTGTCTTCAACCATTTTAAGAATTTCCACGATTGTTACATCTCCGACATCACCGGCTGACAAATTGGTAGTGATTTTCAGAGATTTTTTATCGTCAGCCCAGATGGCTGTTGATTTCTTCTGTGAATCCATCCAGCCCGGATTAACACACTCTTTGCCATCGAGTGTAAATTTATCATTGCTTGTGTAGTCCTGACCCTGAAAACTGGAATGTTTCTCTATGGTCATATCATTGTCTTTGTGAGCAATGATTATAACCCCCGGAGCCAGTGTAAAATCATAGTTAAGATTACTTTTTGAATTGTTCAGTTTCCAGTTTCCGGTGAAATCGGGTACCTGTCCGGAAGCAATAGCTGTAAACACGAATGCTGTTAAAAGAAGAATAGTTTTTTTCATGATCATGATATTTTATTAAAGACAATAAAATTGAGAAAAAAAAGAATTCTTTGAGCCTGATTATGATATTAATTTATGATATGGCAATTTTCTTAAGTTTAGGCTATCATAAGAGGCTTATTTTGGCGTTTTTAGCGAAAATTATTTTTACTTACAAAGATTATTTTGTATATTTATAAAATATTGCTCTCTGTTCAGGAGAGGTGTCTGAAGTCGCAACTAAAGGAAACAATAAAATTTATTAAACCTGCTGATGCCAAATTCAAATCAGAAGACCAGATCAAAAATCGCAGTGCTTGGTGCAGGCCACGGGGGGTTGGCAATGGCCGGTCACCTGGCACTGATGGGCCACAGGGTGAATCTCTTTAACCGTGGAGAGGAGAGGCTATGGGGAGTAAAATCATCAGGAGCCGTTGAGATAACAGGAGAGGTTGAAGGTTTTGGTGAGATAAGCCTTGCTACCACATCAATGAAGGAAGCAATAAAGGATGTTGAACTAATAATGATCGTGGTTCCTGCATTCGGTCACAGGTGGCTGGCTGAGCAGATGGCTCCTCACCTTGTTGATGGTCAGCATATTGTACTTCACCCCGGGAGAACATTCGGTGCCCTTGAGGTAAAGCAGGTCCTGACGTCAAAAAATGTAGCAGCTGATGTTACTGTGTCGGAAGCGCAGACTTTTATTTATGCTTCCCGTGCCACCGGACCTTCACAGGTTCATATTTTCAGGATCAAGCACTCAATACCTGTTGCCACAGTACGAGCACATCTTATTCCTAATGTTATAAATAAGCTTCGTCAGTTCTACCCCCAGTTTGTTCCGGGAGACAATATATTTAAAACCAGTCTTGAGAATATAGGAAGCGTTTTCCATCCGGCTCTTTGCGTAATGAATGCAGGCTGGATTGAACACGATGTTGATTTTCAGTTCTATCATGAAGGGGTAACACCCTCTGTGAGTCTGATACTTGAAAAAATAGATGAAGAAAGGGTCAGGGTTGCTGAAGCAATCGGCATAAGGGTTATTACTGCCCGTCAGTGGTTGTATATGGCATACAGTTCAGCCGGACAAACCCTTATTGAAGCGATGCGAAAGAATATAGGGTACAGGGGAATCCTTGCTCCCAGATCATTAAAAATGAGGTATCTCGAAGAAGATATCCCTTTCAGTCTTGTCCCTATTGCCTCAATGGGCAATATGTTCAGTGTAAATACCCCAACTATTAATTCCATTATACATCTTGGATCATCCTTGAATTCCAATGATTACTGGTCACAGGGAAGAACAGTCGAAAAACTGGGTATCTCAGGAATGAGTGTAAGAGAGCTGAGATTAATCGCGATCGGGGAACCGGCTAGGTGATATTAAAGACCATCCGCTTATAATAATCCTTATGGTCGCTTTTAATTGCGGTCATAAGGAATTAATTTATTATCATTAAGCTTTAATTCAATAATATGAAGAAGATCATTGGGGCTGCAATTGGCAGCTGTGTTCATGTCGGAGGGCTGCACCATTTTTTGAAGCTGGCAGAAAGTGAAGGCTATAGTACAGTCTCTTTAGGACCTGCTGTTGCTGTAAAACGACTTATCAAGGTTATAAAAGAAGAGAAGCCTGATATCGCAGCCCTGAGTTACAGACTGACACCTGAAACTGCCTCAGAACTGTTCAACGAACTGAAAAATGAGCTGATCAGGTCCGGACTTGAAAATCAACGTTTGATTTTCGGAGGTACCCCCCCTGTGGCTGAGGCTGCAAATGACTCCGGATTGTTTGAACGTTCATTTAATGGCACTGAACCGGTTGAATTTATAAAAGCGTATCTGAGAGGCGGAGGAGGTATACTTTCTGAGGAATCATTTGAGCACAATCTTGTTGGCAGAATAAATCAGAAGTATCCGTATCCACTTATCCGGCATCATTTTGGGCGGCCAATGCTGGAAGAGACACTTGAAGGTGTTGTAATGATTGCCCAATCAGGTGTTCTGGATGTTTTGTCAATCGGTCCCGACCAAAATGCACAGGAACATTTTTTTCATCCCGAAGAGATGGATCCCGGACAGGATGGGGCCGGTGGCGTGCCTGTCAGGAAAGCTGAAGATCTGGAGGCCATATATCAAAGCTCACGATGTGGTAACTATCCTCTTGTAAGGTGTTATGCCGGAACGCGCGATCTCATGAAATGGGCTGAAATGAGTGTAAGGACTATTAATAATGCATGGGGAGCCATCCCTTTATGCTGGTACAGTGTTATTGACGGGCGTTCAGGACGTTCAATAAGGGAAGCAATAAAGGAACATCAGGAGGTAATGCATTGGTATGCTCAGAGAGGCATTCCGGTTGAGGTAAATGAGTCACATCAATGGAGCCTGCGTGATGCACACGATTCTCTGGCTGTTACGATGGCTTTTCTGGCAGCCTATAATGCAAAGAAAGCAGGCGTCAGGCATTATGTATCCCAATATATGTTTAATAATCCCCCGGGAACAAGCGCCGAGATGGATATTGCCAAAATGCTTGCCAAGAATGAGTTGATAGAAGAGCTTTCTGACGATACATTTTCAGTTTTTCGTGAAGTACGGGCCGGACTTGCTCACTTTTCATCTGATCCTTCATTTGCCCAGGGTCAGCTGGCAGCTTCAGCAGTGGTCAGCCTGGCACTCAGGCCCCATATCCTTCATGTTGTTGGTTTCAGTGAAGGCGACCATGCTATTTTTCCTGATGAACTTGTTCAGAGCTGTAGTATTGTTCATGGTGTACTCCATAATACTCTGCATGGCATGCCCGATCTTACAGATAATAAGATAGTTAAATCCAGAAAGGATGAATTGAAATCTGAAGCGAGGGTATTGCTGGAAGCCATAAAAAACAGAGCTTCAACGACCAGTAAAGATCCATTGTCAGATCCTGAAGTTATTTCCGGCGCTATCAAATCGGGACTTCTTGATACGCCACATTTTCAGGGAAATCCTCATTTGTACGGGAAGGTTATTACAAGGCTTATAAACGGGGCATGGTATGCCATTGATCCGGAGACAGGGAACAGATTAAACGAAGAGGAAAGAATAAGCCTTTTAAGATACTAATCATTGACTATCAGGCAACCAGTAACACGCAATCAGCAAACCACATCAATGATCTATTATGCAGGCAGTTAAGAAAACATAAGCATGTCATCACTCCAGGACATTGATCTGTCTATTGATTGATTCCTCAAGAGAGATAAGCGTTTCGGTCCTGGTGATACCGGGGATATTCTGGATCTTTTCAGTGAGTATATCACGCAGATGCTCATTATCACGGGTATACACTTTAATAAACAGGGAATAGTTGCCTGTTGTATAGTGGCACTCTATTATTTCCGGAATGTCTTTGAATTTCTTTATTACCTCGCGGTAATGACCCGGATGGTCAAGAAAAATTCCAATATATGCGCAGGTTTTATAGCCAACCATTACAGGATCTACCTTAAATTCTGATCCTTTGATCACTCCTATTTTCATGAGTCTTTGCACACGCTGATGTATTGCAGCTCCTGAGACACCACATACTCTTGCTACCTCAAGATACGGGATTCTGGCATTTTTTGTTATTATATCGAGTATCTTTCTGTCAAGACCATCAATTTGTAAACTTTCTGTCATTTCAATATCTTCTGATTAATAGAATTAAATAATCTGGTTTTATAACTTACAAAATAAAAGCAAAAGATAAAGAATATTATCCGGATTAAGAAATGTTTTGAAACTGGAAAAGAATTACTTGAAAAATAGCAAAGATTCTTTTTCTAAGCTTTATTTACAAAGCCAATCAGATCCCTGATATCATCAAATCCCTTTGTAATAAGGTAATTTTCAATACCTTCCACTATCCTGACTGAGGTTTGAGGATCAATAAATGTGGCTGTTCCAATCTGAATGGCAGCAGCTCCAGCCAGCAGAAACTCAATTGCATCTGATGGTGTCATTATACCTCCAATGCCAATCACAGGGATTTTCACAGCTTTTGCAACCTGCCAAACCATTCTGAGAGCAATGGGCTTGATTGCAGGTCCCGACAAACCACCGGTGACAGTTGAAAGAGAGGATTTCATGGTCCTGGTATCAATTGCCATACCCAGCAGAGTATTAATTAAAGATATCGAATCTGCACCTTCTTCCTCTGCAATCCCTGCAAATTGGACTATGTCAGTTACATTCGGAGAGAGTTTGACTATCAGAATTTTAGAGTATACAGATCTTACTGCTTTAATAACTTCCCGAGCAGAAACAGTGTTCGTACCAAATGCCATTCCACCCATTTTTACATTAGGACAGGAAATATTAAGTTCAATGGCAGGTATTTTTTCAAGCCTGTCAATCCTTTCTGCAAGAGCTACATAATCTTCTATAATACTGCCGTTTATGTTAACAATTATGTTAGTATTATATAATGAAACATGAGGATAGATGTGCTTTTCAAAATATTCAATCCCTTTATTCTGGAGTCCGACAGAGTTCAGCATGCCTGAAGGAGTTTCAGCCATCCTCGGATAGGGATTCCCTTCCCTTGGTTCCATTGTGGTCCCCTTCAGTACTATTCCCCCTAACCTTGAAACATCCATAAAATCGTCCAACTCCGTGCCATAACCGCAAGTACCGGAAGCTGTGAGCACCGGATTTCTGAATCGTAGCGGACCTATTGAAAACCCCAGGTTTACCATTTTAGATCATTTATGTTGAAAACCGGACCATCAATGCAAGCACACAGGTTTCCTTTTAAAGTATCAACAATGCAACAAAGGCAGACCCCGATACCGCATGCCATCAGGTTCTCGAGTGAGACCTCACAGGTAATCATGCGCTCCATACAGTATTTTGCAACGGCCTTCATCATTGCATCCGGACCACAGCAGTAAATGCGGTTATACGTACTATCTGTCAGGGCAGAATGATTAATAACAGAACCTTTCTCTCCCTCTGATCCATCTTCCGTCGTAAGAAATACACGGCCTATTTTTACATATTCCTCATATTCAATGATACGTTCACTGTTTCTGAAACCAAGCAGAATATCTGGTTGATAACCATTTAACCTTAAATACTTGCCGAGAAATAACAATGGTGCAACTCCGCATCCGCCGCCAATTATCAACACTTTGTCTCCTGGAGAGGGAAGAGAAAATGAGTTGCCAAGTGGATAAATAATATTCAGATTAGAACCGCCGGCAATTTTTGACAGAGTTTCCGTTCCTTTTCCTGCAATCTGCACCAGAAATTTAATGGTGTTTTTAGCGTAATCCACATCATGAATAGAAATCGGGCGGCGCAGGAATGTTCCCGGGCTCCCGTCTATCCTTACCTGAGCGAATTGTCCGGGTTTTAATCGCGGTAAATAATTATTTCCCGAGAGTTCCAGAATAAAAGAATCATTATTGATCCTCGTATTAACTAAAACTGTTAAATCCTCAATTCGCTTTGACATTTGAAACGGATTTACCTGCAAAGATATTCATATATAAGATTTATTTATTAGATATGGTGATTTGTCTTTTAAATATTATTGCGGATTCCGACTAACGACATAAAAAAATCCCGCTTTGAGCCTTCAGATAAATGAGTATAGATTGAGGATCGAAATAATCCTTTACATCAGTCCCTTGCGGGGATAAAATCTTCAAAGCTGTTATTTTCATAGAACCACACTATCCTAATAATCCTGGAAGTAACTATTTCTTTAAAACCTGAAGCACTTTTTTGTTCACCAATCAGGGATTGTTCTTTGTTTTCAGTACTGTCAGAAGTAATAAAAGAATCGCTTTTCTTTTTTTCTCGAGAAAAATTCTGGTTTTCATCAAATAAAGTGGCCAGTGAAGCTTCTTTATAAATTGTTCCGGTTCCAAACAAGAGCCAATCGGAGGAAATATATTTATATTTTTCCAACATTTTGATCACAAAATCAAGACTCGGTTTGTTTCTGCCTGATAGAATATGAGATATTCCTGATGGTTGAACACCTATTTCTTCTGCGAGTTGAGCTGCAGATTTATTTTCTTTTTTAAGAAATTCCATAATGCGTTCTTTCATTTCTTTAATAATTATACATTACAAATGTAAATATAATATTA
>DCVC01000333.1:704-31745 GCA_002328625.1 Bacteroidales bacterium UBA2198 | reverse complement strand
TCGGTTAATTTTGCATCGCGATTGAATTTTGGTGCGGTAGTTTCCCGAGTATTCGGGATCAGAATACCGGCTGTAGTTCTTAAAAGTTTTGGTGCGGTAGTTCAGTTGGTTAGAATATCGGCCTGTCACGCCGAGGGTCGCGGGTTCGAGTCCCGTCCGCACCGCCCCTGCACCCTCAAAACCCCTTGATAATCAAGGGGTTTTGTCTTTCCTGCCACAAAATCCGCCACAAAATATTTCCCCTTTTTGGCATCAGACAAACACTAATTATGACAAAAACAGAATTTATAAGTAAATATATGCAAATATAGTGTTATAAATTGTAAATACAGTAGTTTTTTTTGAATTCTTATAATCTAATTTTACTATAGCTTCTATAACATAACATTAGTGTCCACTTAAAATTAAATATCGTTCTTTGAAATCTTGAATATATCTAGGTTGTAGCGTTTTTTGATAGCGTGACGATTTGAAATGAAATTCCGGGTTCTAGCTTTGTTGAAAGCGAAAATCCATGAATCAGGGCAAATATGTCTCCAATCAGCTTACAGATTTTTTACCGCAGAGAGTGCTTGACCGATTAATTGAAAAGTACAATGGGAATAAATATGTAAAATTCTTTTCATGCTGGAACCAGTTGTCCTGTATGTTGTTTGGTCAGCAGTCTGGCAGAGAAAGTCTGTGTGATTTAATGATTGGCATTGAAGCACATAGGTCCAAGTTTTATCACTTAGGCTTTGGGAAGAATGTGAGCCGGTCCAATCTGGCCAAGGCAAATGAAAGGCGTAACTATAGAATATTCGAAGAGCTCGCCTACCATCTTATTGACGAAGCCAGAAGAGTTACTGCAATAAAAGACTTTGATCTCAACATTAAATCAAATGTATATGCCTTTGATTCTTCTACCATTGACCTTTGTCTGAGTGTCTTCTGGTGGGCTGAGTTCCGTAAAATCAAGGGAGGGGTTAAGTTGCATACGCTGTTTGATGTAAAAACCTCTATCCCAAGCTGTATCATTATAACCAAAGCTTCAGTAAATGATATGAATGCCCTTGATTTACTCACTTATGAACCAGGAGGATATTATATACTGGATCGCGGTTACACCGACTATGAAAGGCTTTACAGAATACAACAGCACTCAGCATATTTTGTAACACGAACCAAGACTAATCTAAGATTTAAACGAATGTATTCCAAAGGTGTAGAGAAGAATCGCGGGGTTCTTTCAGATCAGATTGGCAAACTCGAAGGTTTCTACTCGGTACAATACTACCCGGATAAACTCCGGAAAATCAAGTACTATGATGAAGAAAAAGAAAGAACTTTTGAGTTAATAACCAACAACTTTGATCTTAAGACCCATGAGATTGCTCTGCTCTATAAATATCGCTGGAAAGTAGAGTTTTTCTTCAAATGGATAAAACAACATCTTAAGATTAAATCCTTCTGGGGAACAACACCAAATGCGGTCAAGATCTAAATATATTCTGCCATCATCGTTTACTGTCTTGTTGCAATAATTGATTACAAATTGAAAGTAGACCGCACTCTCTACGAAATATTACAGATTTTAAGCATCTCTCTTTTTGATAAAACGCCTCTAAAAGAGCTATTTACAAACCAAGATTACCAAGATGTCAAAGAACTAAATTGTATACAGTTGAAAATCAATTATATTTAAGTGGACACTAATGATAACATAAACTTAACAATTATGAAAAAAAATGAGGAAAAAGAAGAATTGTTTTATTGTTCTCTGATGAAAACAATACTAATTATGGGTATTGGAATTGTCCTCCTGATTCCAAATATCTTGCAGGCAAATACAACTTATGCCACTTCGATACATCCAATGAATGACCTTAAGATCGTTGTTGCGTCGGATAATTTGATCTTACCGGCAGAAGAACAACAGGGTAAAATTACCGGAACTGTTACCGATGAAAACAATATCCCCTTGATAGGTGTTACTGTACTTGTGAAGGGTACTACTAACGGAACTCGGACTGATGAATCAGGTAAATACACCCTGAACAATGTACCACAAAATGCCACTCTGGTCTTCTCATTTGTTGGTATGAATACCCAGGAAATCGCAACCATCGGAAAAATGCAGGTTGATGTGGTGTTGATAGAATCTATGCTCGGGCTGGATGAAGTAGTGGTAACCGGATATTCAGCTCAAAGGAGGAAAGATATCACCGGTGCGGTTGCCGTTGTGGATATGAAATCCTTTAAAACATTGCCAACCGGATCAGGAGTTGTTGCTCTCCAGGGTCAGGCCTCGGGCGTTAATATTATAAGTAATGGCGCTCCCGGAAGCGGCAGCCAGATTTATGTCCGTGGTATAGGCTCATTTGGCGATACGAGGCCATTGGTGCTGGTAGATGGAGTGGAGGCAAGTCTCGACAATATCAATTCCAATGAAATTGAATCGGTACAGGTATTGAAAGATGCAGGATCTTCAGCTATTTACGGAGTGAGGGGATCAAATGGTGTTGTTATCATAACCACAAAAAAAGGAAAAGCCGGCGCCCCGGTGGTTACCTATGATGCGTATGTCGGCGTGCAGATGCCTCTTAGTGACAATCCACTGAATATGGTAAATGCAACAGATTTTGCTAAGCTCTGGAGTATAGCATATCCAAAAGACGGTACATTTACTAACGGTATTCCTGATTATATGTACAGAGCTGCATCGGGTGGTGGAGCTAAATGGGCCAATGAAGGCGATCCAGCAATTGATCCGGCCAAATACAATTTTAATGCTGCCGATCCTACTAAGAATTACATTATTGTCAAGGTTAATAAGGCCGGAACTGACTGGTATGAGGAGGTCTTTAAACCAGCGATGATGTCCAACCATAATTTAGCAGTGAGTGGTGGAACGGATAAATCCAGGTACATGTTTTCATTAAATTACTTTGATCAAAAAGGTACTCTTATGGAAACCTATCTTAAAAGATATTCTTCTAGGATAAATTCAGATTATAATATTGGTAAGAATGTCCGTATTGGTGAAAATATATATATCTATTCCACTGATAATAATGGATATAACAACACCGCTGAAGGCAACGCAATAATGCAGTGTATAAGGTCAAATCCGTTGGTTCCGGTTTATGATATCGGGGGACATTACGCAGGAACTTTTTCTTTGCCGATCATTGGAAACTGGCTCAACCCATTTGCACTCCAAAAGCAGACAGATAATAATCGAAACAATACCTGGGTAATATCGGGGAATGCATACGCTGAGGTTGACTTTTTAAAACAATTCTCAGCGCGTACCTCTTTTGGTGGTGGTATTACAAGCAACTATTCGACTAATTTTGTGTACAACCGTTACTATAATGTAGAAGGTTTTACTAATCCGAACTCATTAGCAGAAAATTCTGGCAATTCCCAGTATACTATTTGGACCAACACCTTAAATTATTCCAACACTTTTGGCAAGCACAAACTGGCAGTATTAGCAGGTTCCGAAGCAGTGCAATATCAAGGCAGATCCGTTTGGGGAACAAGATCTGATTTTTATTCAACTGATTTTAACTATCTTCTTCTGCAAAATGGGAACATCAATATTAATAACTCAAGCAGTGCATACATAAACACATTATTTTCTCTTTTTGGTCGTTTGGATTACTCTTTCGACGATAGATATCTTCTGGGGCTTACAGTTCGTCGCGATGGTTCTTCAAAATTTGGTGCTGACAGCAGATATGGCGCATTCCCCTCTGTTTCATTAGGATGGCGTATATCCGGGGAACCGTTTATGAATAATGTTAGTTGGATCAACGATCTTAAGTTAAGAGCAAGTTATGGTGTATTGGGTTCACAGTCAAATGTCAGTGGTGACAATGCTTACTCCCTATTCGGCTCCGCAATTAATACTTCCTATTATGATATAGGGATAACCAATAGTAGTTCTCAACAGGGTTTTTATCAGACTCGAAACGGAAATACCAATACTTCATGGGAAAAAGACATAGTTACCAACATTGGGATCGATGCTACAATCCTGAATAATAAGGTTGACTTTTCAATTGAATATTACAAAAAAGCAGTAAATGGTCTGTTGTTTAAACAGCCAATACCCGCAACTGCCGGTGGAGCTGCTGCTCCGTATATAAACATAGGCGATATTCAGAACACGGGTGTGGATATTTCAGCAAACTACCGGGGTCAGATTGGCCAGGAATTGAATTTTACAATCGGTGCTAACATTACCAGTTATAACAATCAGGTAATAAATATACCCGGTTCAGCCGGATATTTTGATGCTGGACCATCCACGCGTACCGGCACTTTGTGCCGCAACCAGGAAGGTCAACCTGTAAGTTCATTCTTTGGTTATGATGTTATTGGCCTCTTTCAGTCTGATGATGATGTTGCATCTTCGCCAACCCAGAAGGATGCAGGACCTGGACAATTCAAATACAGGGATGTTGATAAAGATGGAAAGATTACACCTGACGACCGCACCTTTATCGGTAATCCCAATCCTGAATTTACATATGGGATAAATCTTGGGTTGAATTATAAAACCTTCGATCTCTCTGCTGTTTTCTATGGTTCACAGGGAAATGAAGTGTATAATTTAACAAAATTTTACAACTATTTCATTTCATTTTACAAAGGTGGACTGCATAACAATGTTTTAGATGCATGGACCCCGACAAATACAGAGACAACAACCCCGGTATTGATTGGCAATTCCAGTTTCAGTGAAAATATCGCCCCGAATTCATGGTATATTGAAGATGGCTCATTTCTGAAATGCAGATCATTAACATTGGGTTATTCATTGCCATCTGTTGCGATTAACAAACTGAGGATAAAGAAATTTAGGGTATATGTGCAGGCTGTTAACCTGTTCCAGATTTCAAAATACAGCGGATTAGACCCTGAAGTTCAAGGCGGGGCATCAGCATTTGGAATAGACTTCGGTAACTATCCCAACAACCAAAGGCAATTTCTTGCAGGTGTTAATGTGTCATTCTAATTTTACCAATAACTAAAATATAAGGTCATGAAAAAAATATATTTTAAAGTAGCTTGTGCAATATGTTTGATAACAATGATATCATTCATTGCCTGTCAAAAGGAATTTTTGGAGATACAACCAATAGGACAATTAAGCGAGCAAATACTGGCTACCAAGGCTGGAGCTAATAAATTATTAATAGGTGCTTATGCTTCGCTCTATGGTGACCGGGGTTACTTAGGCTATGATTGGTTTTTTTCTGATATTGCTTCACATGAGGCGTTATGGGGTTTTGTCTGGGAGCCAGAAAGTGATTCATTTGAAAACCATAAGGGAGTCCCAACATACGAAATTTATAATGATAAGTGGTCAGCATTTTATTATGGAGTTCAACGGGCAAATGATGTATTGCGTTTGTTACCATTAGTGCCAGCTATTGAGCTTTCAGAGAACGAAGCATTACAAATAAAAGCTGAAGCAATGTTTCTGAGGGGAATCTTTCATTTTTATTTAGTTAAAACCTGGCTGAATGTACCTTACATCGATGAGACCGTGACTTTCAGTGCCGGAAATTACTATGTACCAAACACTACGCCTGTTTGGCCGAAAATAGAAGCAGATTTTCAATTTGCTGCAGAGAATCTGGCTGATACAAAACCAGATGCAGGAAGGGCCAATAAATGGGCTGCGAAGGCATTTTTAGCTAAGACATATATGTATCAGCATAAGTATGCTGATGCATTACCATTACTGACAGATTGTGTTGACAACGGAGTTACCCCTAAAGGTGAAAAATATACTCTGTACGCTAATTACTTTGATAATTTCGATTCGAATAAGGAGGGTGGCGCTGAAACAGTATTCTCGATTCAATATACGGTTAATGACGGTACAGGTTACGGGGATAATGGTAATTGGCCATATGTGATGGCACAACCAATGGTTCCGGAAACTGCCGGAGGCGGTTGCAGTGCTGTTACTTTTGATTTGGTGAACACCTTTAAAACCGATGCGGTTAACGGGTTGCCTTTATTTGACACTTACAATGATTTTAATATAACGAATGACATGGGTTTGCAGGCCTCGGATCCTTTTACCCCTTATACTGGCACCCTGGATCCAAGGTTGGACCATACGGTATCACGCAGAGGAATCCCAATGCTTGACTGGGGACTATTTGGCGTCTATTGGATCTGGGAACAAGAACAACAGGGCTGTTACGCCTATAAGAAACATTTCTTTTATAAAGCTGATTTAGATATAAATACGCAGAATGCCGGATGGACGACAGTCAACAACACAAATATTGACGTGATGCGTTTTGCGGATGTATTATTATTCGCAGCAGAGTGTGAGGTGGAAGCCGGAAGCCTGGCAAAAGCAGAAGCATATATAAATCAAGTCAGGTCGCGGGCTGCTAATCCTGCCGGATGGCAAAAAACCTATGTTGATGATAATGATCCTTCTAAGGGATTCACCGGAACCCCCGCTGCAAATTACTTTATAGGTCTCTATACCGGGCAGTTTACTGCAAATGGACAAGCTTATGCCCGTAAAGCAGTTCATTTTGAAAGGAGGCTTGAGCTGGCATTGGAAGGACATCGTTTTGGCGATCTCCAACGCTGGGATAACGGCACAGGTTCTATGGCGGATGAATTGAATGCTATCATTGATCATGAACTTAACCATACTCCTGCAACTTATTACCCTCCTAATCTCCAGGGGGTTGTGTTTACTAAGGGGAAAAACGAAATATATCCTATTCCCCAGAAGCAAATGGATTTAAGCGCGGTTAATGGCAAATCAGTACTGATACAAAACCCAGGATATAACTAAGTTAAGTTATCAACTTTCAGTTTTTATTATTATAAGATAACTGATCTTTATTGGGTTTAACAGATTTGTTTTATTTAAATTGGTGAATTGAGTGGTCTGTTGTTCTTCCGGAAAGAGTAACAGACCTTATTCTATAAAGATGACGAATATTTTGTTCGGGCATCAGGAACCCGGGATTTAAAGCCGGCAGAAACAGATATTTCAAACTCCGCCGGCATGCATTATTAAACAAGAACAAGCACATCTGTTTCAGTTATAGCATTAAAATTTTAACTTCATAACTGCTTTTCAAAATATTGATATTGTGTAATTTAATAGTTATTTATATGAGAAAATTAAGATTAATAAATTCATTCCTGATGTTTTTTTCAATTGTATTGTTTCTTTATTCCTGTGAAAATAAAAGGGAGGATAAATCAAAGATTTCAGGAGCTGATACAGGAAATATGTCTATAGGATGGGCATCTGCAAACTTAACTCCCGATAAACCCGTGTTACTTATCGGGCAATGGCCCGCGCGTATTTCAGAAGGTGTCATGGACTCTATCACAGCAACTGCTCTGGCAATAGAATCCGGCACAGGGACATCTTCAAAAAAGGTAATAATGATAAGCTGTGACTTAGTTTGCATTTCAGACGCTTTTACAAATAAGGATAATTATCGAGAAAACGTCAGGAATCTTTTAAAAGCATCTTTGCCTGAACTCAAACCGGAACAAATTATTATTAATGCAACCCATACACACACTGCTCCTCTTGGATCAAGTGTAAATGTTAAGGATTATTATGGAATTGATCTGAATGTTATGCCACCAGCCGATTATCTGGATTTCTCATGCAGACGCATTGCGTCAGCAGCTGAACAGGCTTGGAAAAACCGCAAACCGGGAGGTATAAGTTATGGATTGGGCCATGCCGTCGTTGGCCATAACCGTTTGGCAGCTTATATGTCGGGTAAATCCATCATGTACGGAAAGACCAATACACCTGAGTTCAGTCATTTGGAAGGTAGTGAAGATCCTTCTGTTAATTTGCTTTATACATGGGACAATAAAAGCAAACTTACAGGAATTTTAATAAATGTAGCCTGTCCTGCTCAGGAGAGCGAGAATGGCTATTTTATCAGCGCTGATTACTGGCATGATACCCGTTCAGAGGTTCGCAGAAGGCTGGGTGAGGATATCTTTATTTTACCGCAATGCGGCGCAGCAGGTGATCAGTCACCGCATATAATGGTTGGAGCAAAAGCAGAAGAACGGATGCAGCGGCTCATGATGCCAGATAGTATCAAAACAGGCAGAGGAAGTTTAGGGCAACGAAAACAGATTGCTATCAGTATCGCTGATGCAGTAACTTCTGTTTTACAGTATATGGAAACCAATAAAGAATGGAGCCCGGAATTTGAACACAGGATGGAAATAGCAAACCTTTCGAGAAGACTCATAAGTAGTGAAGACGTTACTAATATACGCAAAGACATTGAGCGGTGTGAAAAGAAATATGATTCACTCTTGCGGAAGTTAAATGCAAATCCAGAAATGAAGGATAAGCCCAGGTGGTATACTGATATAACACAAATCTATTCTATAATACCAGAGGATAAACGTGTTATTGATCGATATGAATTGCAAAAGGTACAACCAAAGATGCCGGTTGAAATACACGTTCTTCGGATAGGCGATATAGTTATGGCAACCAATCCTTTTGAACTTTATATGGATTATGGTATAAGGATCAAGGCACGCAGTCCTGCCGTTCAGACCTTTGTTGTCCAGCTCACCAGTGGTTATGGTGGATATCTTCCTACAAAACGTGCGCTTGCCGGCGGTGCATATGGAACTGAACAGACAAGCACTTACCTTGGGCCTGAAGGAGGACAAGAGTTTGTTGAAAAGACACTGGAACTTATTAACGTTGTATGGAAGTAATCCTGGCCCGCCAAGAGCTCCATATGCATGCTTTATAAAGATAAATAATATCATTAACTAATTAATATTCATAGACTAAAAAAGGTGAAAATGGAAAAAATGAAAAATGTTTGCAAAGTGTTATCTGATTTATATAAGGTGATTATTATTTTATCAGGGTTTGTGCTTATGTGTATATCTGCAATGGCACAGACAAGCGAGCCTGGTTCATTGAATAAGAGTCTGATACTATATGCAAGTGCTGCCGAAATAGACGTCACTCCAGCACTGGGAATCCAGATTTCGGGAGGCATTGCACAGCGTCGTCCGGTGGAGGAGATACGCGATCGTGTGCATGCAAGAGCGCTGGTACTTAAGATGGGTAACAAAATATGTTGCCTTGTATCTTCAGAAATTAGCGGCACAGATGAGCCATGGGATAAGCGTATCCGGCAGCTGGCAGCAAAACGTACCGGCATTCCACCAGATGCAATTCTCCTGCATTTCCATCAGGGTCATGCTACGCCGTCAATTGGCAATGATCTGGTTTACGATACCTACAAGGGGCTCCCAGACGATCTTTGGTGGGTTCGGGGAGGTGATCCCCGTTATAACGGTCCTGCTGTAGATTCCTTAGTGGAGGTCATTGTCAGGGCTCTGGCCCTTCTTGAACCTGTCACTGTATCTGCAGGACGAGATATTGAATCCCGGGTGGCTTTCAATCGCCGTTTTATCATGCGTAAAGGTATAGTATAAACAGATTCTGGTACAACGACTAATACAACTTCTAAAATTATGCCTGGTCGAACAGTCATAACACATCCTTCATGGAATATGAGAACTCAGATACTCCAGACGGAAGGACCCATTGACCCCGAGGTTGGTCTGGCATTGTTTACTACTTCTGATGGGAAAAACATAGCGGCTTTATTACATCATACTTGCCATCCATGCAACGGTTACCCTGGAAATTATATAACAACAGATTGGCCCGGAGCATGGGTCAGTTCCATGAAGAGCGCCTTGGGAAATGAGTGTATCACGCTTGTTCTTAACGGTTGTTGCGGGAATATCCACCACCACAATCATCTGGACAATACATGGAAACATGACCCGGTAACGCTGGGAGCACGTCTGGCTGAATCCTCAAACAGAGCACTGAAATCAATGCAAAAGCAAACAAAGCCCATGCTGGCTTATCGTTCTTCCTTTCTTCGTATCCCCATGCGAGAGCTGCCTGAGGATGAGGTGCTTGCAGCTAAAACTTTATTGAAGGAACATCCCGAACCTATGTGGATAAACGAAACCCACACGGCAATAGACTGGGATTGGGCTTATGCGCACTCAACTGTTTCCCTTTGGGAGGAGTGGCTTAAACGACCATATTTCGACTATAAGGTTCAGGTTTTTCGTATTGCAGACATTGCAATTGTGGCCCTTCCCGGAGAGCCTTTTGTAGAAGGACAGCTGCGCATCAAGCAGGAATCACCTTTCAATCACACATTTGTTTCCCACAATTCCAATGGTTACCCTCCTGGTTATATTCCAACGGCAGAAGCAATTTTGCATGGCGGGTATGAAACACAATTAGCGATATGGTCAATGCTCTGCCCTGAAGCTCTGGATATGATTTCCGACAGGGCTATCGAGCTACTGAATGATATGGCAGACAAGTAATGGTATGAGTGGTGTTACCTGTATTCTCACCTTGACAAAATATTAAAAAATGTAAGTCTCTGAACTCCCAGCTATAACAATATTATTACTCATAACTGATAGTAATATAGATAAAAATTGTTTTATACTTAATAATTGATATTCTTATGAAAAAAGAGATGAATAAGAGCCGATTAGAAGAACCTATACTCCAATTGAATAAAATAGTTTTGTTGCTATTTATTACTTCACTTCTTCCGATTCTGGTAATGGTCCTGTCGGGATGTGGGGAAGACGACAACAGACTCTACACAAACCCGGAAGCCCCTGTAGAAAAGAGAGTGGAAAACCTGTTGAGTCAGATGACACTTGAAGAGAAGATCGCTCAGATGACGCAGGATGCCCCAACGAATGACAGGCTGGGGATCCCCCTTATGAAAGTAGGAGAATGTTTACATGGCCTGAAATCATATGACCTGAAAATCGAGGGGGCGACATGGTTTCCCCAGGCCATTGGCCTGGGAAGTACATGGAATCTGGAACTTATAGGACAGATAGCCGCTAGCATGGCGATTGAAGCACGGCAGGTTGGGATCACTCATTGCTATTCTCCGGTACTGGATGTAGTGCGCGATCCCAGATATGGAAGAGTTGAAGAATGCTATGGTGAAGATCCCTTTTTGGTAGGCAGAATGGGCGTGGCGTTTATACAGGGCCTTCAGGGAATGGGAGAAGAGAGGTTTAATGAGAATCACATACTTGCTACAGGTAAACATTATGCCGCATATTCTGAACCCCAGCAGGGATTGAACGGAGCATATATAGATATTTCCAAACGCACGCTATATGAGATTTTTCTTCCGCCTTTTGAAAAAGCGGTAAAAGAAGCACGGGTGGGTTGTATTATGCCGTCTCATTCGGATTTGAACGGGACTCCCTGTCACATGAATGAATGGCTCCTGGTTGACCTGTTAAGAAATAAATGGGGATTTGACGGTTACATAGAATCGGATAATAATGATATTTACCGCCTGCATGGGATGCACCGGGTGGCGGAGAGTAAGGAGGATGCGGCCATACTTGCACTCAGGGCAGGTGTTGATATGGACCTTGTCCTGGGTCATATTCCGGAATTCATGTCCTACATCCCGGAGGTACTGGATAAAGCGATAAATAAAGATCCGGCAGTAGTGAAATACATTGATACGAGTGTAAAAAGGATACTGAAAGCAAAATTTGAACTGGGCTTGTTTGAATCCTACATGGAGCCAACAACAACAGTTAATCCCCCGAAGGAACATCAGGAACTTTCCCTCAGGGCAGCCAGGGAATCGATCATCCTTCTGAAGAACGACAAAAACCTATTGCCCCTGAACGAAAATCATATCAGGTCCATTGCGGTCGTCGGGCCCAATGCACATGACGATGTGCCGGAAGAACGGGTACAGTTGCTGGGAGGTTATTCTGAAGATCCTCCTGTGTTTATTTCTTTATACAGCGGATTAAAGAATAAGCTTGGGGACCATATCCGGATCAATTATGCAGAGGGTTGTAAAATTCTGGGAAATTCCAAACAAGGTTTCGGGAAGGCTCTCGAGGTCGCCCGGGAATCCAACATCATCGTTATGGCACTCGGAGGCTCAACGCTCACATGCGGAGAAGGACGTGACCGGGACGAGCTGGTTTTAACAGGGATGCAGGAAGAATTGCTCAGGGAAATGTCAACCCTTGGCAAACCGGTAATCCTGGTAATGATCAACGGAAGACCCTTGTGCATCAACTGGGCCGCAGAGAATGTTCCTGCCATACTGGAAGCCTGGTATCCGGGGATGTACGGAGGAGAGGCCATCGCTGATATCCTTTTCGGAGATTACAATCCGGGTGGTAAGCTCCCCGTTTCCTTTCCACGCAGCATAGGTCAATTACCTGTCAGTTACCTTCAAAAGCCGGATTTTATAGGGAGCGGAAAAGGAGAATATATCGGAAAGCCGGATAAAACCCCTTTGTTTCACTTTGGATTCGGACTCAGTTATACAACTTTTACATATGACAGCATCAGTTTGGACAGGGAATCCATCCCGGCTTCGGGTGCCACCACGGCAAGTATTGTAATCACCAACACAGGTGCGCGCCCGGGTGATGAGATTGTGCAGTTGTACATCAGGGATAATTATGCCTCGGTGGGAAGGTATAATAAAATGCTCAAGGGGTTTAAGAAAATAAGTTTAAAACCAGGGGAATCAAAGACCGTTAAATTCGATATTGGTTTTGAACAGTTACACCTGTTTGACAGGGAGTTTAATAAAGTAGTTGAACCGGGTGAATTTACCATTCTGATAGGATCCTCTTCCAGAGATCAAGACCTGAAGGGCATTCAATTAATGGTGACAAACTGAGATCCTACATTATTATCTGATGATAACATGTCTGCATATTAACAATCAATTAGTTATTATTTTTTGTCATGTACTAAGTAAGTTTAATTAAAATATGTTGAGTAATCATGAAACGAACACCTATAATATCAATTGCGTTTTACTTGCTAATTTGTTGCATTCCCGATTTAAATGCTCAAAATGAACGCTTGATCCATGTTGATTTTACTGAAGTAAAAGGGTTGCTTTCTAAAACTCCTTTGAATATTGTAGGCGCAGGCCGTGCTGCTGAAGGTTTGCGTGCCGACTGGCAGGCTCAGTTGCGCATAGTGCGTAAAGAATGTGGATTCCGTCAGATACGTTTCCACGGTGTGCTCAATGAAGAGATGGGATTGTATAAAGAGGACGTTCAGAGTCAGCCCATTTATGATTGGACAAAAGTGGATAAGCTGTATGATTTATTGGTTGAAATAGGCATGAAACCATTTGTGGAACTCTCTTTTATGCCCGCCGATTTGCGTACAAACGATGAAACCACCTGCTACTGGAAAGCTTACAAATCGCCACCCAAATCCTACCCAAAATACGAAGCCTTTATAGAAGCTTTTGTGCGGCATTTGCGCCAAAGATATGGTCATAAAGAAGTAAAGACATGGTATTTTGAAGTATGGAACGAACCCAATATTCCAAATTTTTTTACAGGAGATATAGAAGAATATTTTAAAATCTATACAGCCGCAGCAAAAGCCATTAAGTCGGTTAGCCCGAAATACCGAGTTGGTGGGCCTGCTACTGCCGGAACAGGTTGGATATTAGAAACCATGGACTATTGTAATACCAATAAAGTACCTCTGGATTTTCTTTCCACACACTTTTATGGAAATATGAAGACCAGTGTTATAAGCTCAACAGATTTTAATTTATGGACGGAAGAAGACCTGAAAATGGAATTTTTCATGAAACCTGATAAGGATGCGATTCCCAAAAAAGTAAACGAAGTTCGTCAGAAAATTCAAGCCAACCAAAAATATAAAGACCTTGAATTGCACTTTAACGAGTGGTCAACTTCGTATGATCCGGTTGACCCCATACATGATGCCTACCAAAGCACACCTTACATGCTCAATGTTTTAAAGAAAACCGAAGATATAGCCTCATCTATGGGCTACTGGATATTTACAGATATCTGTGAAGAAATTGGGGAAGTTCCGACTGGTTATTGCATGGGAAACTGGGGTTTGATGGACACACACGGAAATCGAAAACCGGCCTATTTCACTTACAAATATTTTAATCAGTTGGGAAATACTGAACTGGTTAACTCTGATTCATGTTCATGGGTCTGCAAAACAGGAAACAATATTCAGGCCTTGTTTTGGAACTATAAGTTGTTGGATCAAAAGAACGTCCCCAACAATGTTTTCTACAAACAACTTTTCCCTTCTGAGGTGAAAGAAAAAGTAACATTGCGCGTGGAAAATATGAAAAACGGTAAATACGAAATAGTGTTTTATCGAACCGGATTCGAATCGAACGATTACTATACTGCTTATGCCAAAATGGGAGCTCCTCAAAAACCATCGAACGGACAAATTAAAACGTTGGCCGATGCCTGCAAAGATGAACCCATAAAATCAGAGACAGTTGAAGTGAAAAATGGAATTCTTGAGTTAAAGATAGATGTTCGCGAAAACGATGCGCTTTTGGTGAAAGCTAATTTCATAAATTGAGGACTAAATCTTGGTGTGATTTTACTAAAAGTGATAGTATTATTAACACAGATTTTCACGGTAAATAATCAGGCGTATTTTAAGAATAGGTTGCTCCCTCAAAGATAAGATTTTTATTGTTTAGCGCCGGGTATTTTTGTTTGTTAAACCTCTGCATCGTTTCAAGGATCAATGGTAGTTGCCGTTTCTTTTTCAACTGAACTTTTATTGCTTTTTCTCCTATTTCAATGTCTGCCCCGTTGAGGATAAATTTATCATACAGTGTCTGTGCCGTGTTATTTGAGTACCTGCCCAGTTCATTGGCAAACAGGCGATACAGGTTATGAGCCAATATCGACATGGTCAGATCAAAATCGACTTTGATAACCATGGAGGAAGAAACCAGGTTAAGATGAAAGAAATCAATCTGCTCAGAGATCATTTTTTCAACCATCCAGCGACGGGTATATTTGCGGATTATTTGCTCGACATGCAGATCAGTATCGTTGGTAATGATTATAGCCGGTTTTATTTTTCCGTTGCCGGTAATGGTTATCTGCCGGATCTCTTTGTCATAACCTTTGATAAAGACCATTTCGTCAAACACTTTTAACATCCGTTGCTTGTTTCCGGCACATTCAACCCTGACAGTTTTCCATCCTGTTGCAGGCAGGTTGTCAATTCGCTCCAGTAAAAGCTTTCCTCTTCGGCGGATGGTAATAAATTTAACCTGACCATCATCAAGATTTCTAAGGTTCTCATAGTTGGTGAACTTGCTGTCAAAAACAATATATCTGAGTTTGTTCTCTTTATTTTTGTCCCCTTCCCGGTAAAAATCCAGGAATTCAAGAACCACAGCACTTTCATCCTTTTGCAAGACATCCGCGCTTCCATAATCGATCAGACCACTATCAGGGTCATGGGCAAGAACAGCCAGCATGCTGGCAAGGGCTTTCCCCCGCTTGCCTGACCAGTTGTTTTCCAGGTGGCTGTCGTCACCCCAGTAGGGTATTGCCGTAAAATCAAGGTTAGAAGTATCCTCAAGCAATCCGTAGTGAAGCCACAACTGATGGAGCTTTTTGAGGAAGCTGCGGGTCATCTCCGGTGTCACACGGTCAGAATATGAAGTATACCAGGTGGTTTTCGGAAGAACATTCAATCCGGCAAACAAACCCATCCCCCGGTCCATGCACCAGGTATCGTCCGAGGAGTACCTCCGGCGGTTGGCAAGTTTCAGGGCCAAGAAACACAAAATCGAGGAAGACTTGTCAATCACTGATGTTTAAAAAGTATTTAAGAAATAAATTAACCTGATTCTAAAGTATGAACAGCTTAATAAATAATTTAATATGCCGTATTATAAAATCCGAATGAAGAAATTATCTTTACGTATGTTATTGTAAATCTGCTATTAGCAATTGAAAGTTGACGAATAAAAAATAGATTGATACGGTCAATTATTGACGTGAAAATCTGTGGTGAACGAAAAGGAAGCTGCCTGTTTAGGTGTTGTGGCCGGGCTTGATCTGATTCTTAGACCTTTTGACCTGATTTTTGCCAATGACCTGCTTGAGTTAGTGAATGAGGGTAGGATTTCAGAAGAGCGTATCAATTTGTCAGTTGCAAGAATTCTTCGGTTGAAATTTGAGCTTGGACTTTTTGATCATCCATTTCCCTGAGACGACCGGTTCGGGCGTCTTGCAACTCCTGAATCCATGGAGAAAGCACTTGAGGCAGCCCGCGAAGCAATAGTATTAATTAAAAACGAAAACAACCTGCTTCCTTTAAATCCGCAAACTTCAAAAAAAATTATTGCTACAGGTTTTAATGCCAATAAGAGAATGGCGACATCAGGGGGCTGGACTGTTTCGACAAACTCCCCCAAAGCTAAAACGGTTTTTGAAGGGATAAAGGAGCAATTCCGCGGGAGCAATATTATTCTGGTTGACAATGATGCAGTAAAAATAAAGTCCAATACTAATGAGGCCGATACTATAATTTACATTGCCGGTGAAGATCCTTACTCTGAACAGGATGGGAATATCCAGGACATGAACCTTCCTGACAATCAGGTTGAACAGATCAAAACAGCAATTTCAACAGGTAAACCGGTAATATTAGTAATGGTTGCAGGAAGGCGAAGGATTATTACCAGAGTATTCGATGGTTGCAAAGCAGTAATCTGGGCCGGACTTCCAGGATATGAAGGAGCACGGGTAATAGCAGAGATCCTTTGCGGTGCTGTGAATCCCAGTGGCAAACTGCCTTTCTCATATCCGTACACTGATTCACGTAATCTAAATTATAATCAGAAATATCACTATTTACAGCTCACAAAGAATTTAAAAGTACCCTGGACAATTGCAGATTTTGGAACAGGTTTGAGTTATACAAAGTTTGTATACAGTGATCTTAAATTGTCTGATACATTAATAAAAGGTAAAAACTCTTCATTAAAAGCTACGGTAAATGTGACAAATACCGGGAAGTGTGATGGAAAGGAAGCTGTTTTATGGTTTATTTGGGACTAAGTAGGAAGTATAACAGGTCCGGTCAGAGAGTTGAAATATTTCGAAAAGCAACTGATCAAAAGCGGAGAAAGCAAAACCTTCACGTATATTATCGATACTCCGATTGACCTAAGCTTCCCTGATGAAGATGGTGCAATAAAAATTGAGAAAGGGTATTTTACTGTTTTTGCAGGTAACCAGTCAGCAAGGTTTCAATTAAGATAAAATTGAAAGTGAATCCCCTCGGGATAATCTGAAATCTGTAAGGGCAAATATTGACAACCCATTCATTGACATTACCGGTAAAGAGTCTATTTTTATGACAACCATTTTTTAGCTCTGGTTCCAGAATTATTCAAAGATATCGTTCATAACATTATTAAAACCGATCTTTATATGCAAACAGAGTGTCATAATTTGAAAATGAGGTAGTTTTTTAAAAAGTTTATATTCAATACTTTTACTATATGACAGCTTATATAATAACTAATGAACAGGTGTATGAAATTCATAAATGATAAAGCAGTCAGTGTTATTTTAATCTTTTCCTTATTGGCTGGTGTCTCTGGTAATAGTTTACAAGGACAATTATTGCCTTATTAAGTTAAAGTATTGCAATGGTACAAGAAGACGGAAGTAAATCCAAAGGAAATAAATACATTAAGTTTTTCAATTCCATACAGAGAGCTTGGTCTTTGGGATAAAAATATGAATTATGTAATTGAACCCGGAGAGTTTGAAATAATGATAGGAGCATCTGCCGAGGATATCAGATTAAAGGATACGATCATTATAGCAAAAAAATGATATCTGTATTAAACGAAAATCATAAGATTAAAAAACAACTCTCTCAAAATCCTTTTGAACACAAACAACAAACTGAACTATTTAACTTATTAAACCTGAATGTTATGAATAAAGAATCATTTTTTACCGATATTAAGGAGAATACTCTTTTGAAAATGCTGACTTTAAGGAAAGTGTCTTCAATACTTCTCCTGCTGTATGTGGCTTTTCAACTGACAGCCAGGGCCAACTCTTTTAATGCTGCTACTGATTTGGCTGAACAAAGCGATACGATGAAGAAAACCATACCCTTTACTCTTTCATGGGATGATATGCCTGTTGATCTGTCCTTTGTCTATGCAAAGGAGAAACCTGCCGGTAAGCATGGTTTCATGAAAGTTGATGGGGACAAATTTGTTTTCGAAGATGGTGCTACAGCAAAATTCTGGGGTACTTGCTTCAATAGTGCTCAGTGCTTTCCATCGCATGAGCATAGTGCAAAATTAGCAAAGCGGCTGGCAAAAATAGGAGTTAACATCGTCAGATTTCATCAGATGGACGCAGAGTGGTCAACTCCAAATATCTTCCAGTTTACAAAGGGTGAAAATAAACCGAATACCCTGAGTTTTGATCCTGTAAGTATCGACAGACTTGATTACCTGATATATAGCTTAAAAATGGAAGGCGTTTACATACATATGGATCTGTTGACATACAGGAGGTTTAAAGAAGGGGACGGACTTAAGGATGCACATCTGCTTGATGATTCTGCAAAACCATATAGTACATTTGATAAGAAACTGATAGATCTGCAGAAAAGGTATAATTATGATATTTGGACTCATATAAATCCTTATACAGGTTTGGCCTATAAGGATGATCCTGCTATAGTTCTGGTCGAAGTCACAAATGAATGTGACCTTTTCACCCAAAAGGTAACTCTTGAGCCGTACAGGAGTGAACTGGAAGCGCTTTACAGGCAATGGGCGGAAGGTAAAAAAGTAAAACTGTCAAAGGATAAGGTAGATTTTACGAATCCGGATAAAACAATGCTGGAGTTTTTTGTTGTCGTTACTCAGGATTATTACAGAGAAATGATACAGCATATGAGAGAAACAGGTGTTAAGATACCCATTTCAGGGACCAACTGGAGCAGGGGCGGAGCCCATTTGTCGGCCCAACTGGCCGGAGATTTCACAGATAGTCACGCATACTGGTATTCCTGGCAATGGGAGGCTGGCCATAAGAAGTTTATGAACGAATCAATGACAGGCAGTGTGAATAATATGTTACCTCTTCTGGCCTTTAACAGGGTGGCTGGCAAACCCTTTTTTGTATCTGAGTGGGATAATCCATGGCCCAACGAATGGAGAGCCGAAAGTTCACTGTTGTTGGCAGCTGTTGGGGCATTCCAGGGCTGGGGCGGATACTGTATCCATACCTATCGGTATTCAACAGACGAAAAGGTGGATATGATCGGAAAACCAATAACATCAGATGCCATTGGAGGTGTGTATTACAGGGGTGGTGTCTTCGATACTTTTAATGATCCTGCAAAATTCGGGCTTTTTTATCATGCAGCACTTATATTAAGAAGAGGTGATGTAAAACCTTCAGCTAAAACCACGGTAATAAAAATAGATGATATTAAATCTGGCCCAAATGTTAAAGCATTGCAGCTTACTCTTGAGCAAAACAGGGTGGAAATTGTGGTCCCGGGTGTGATAGCCAAGAGTGCTGTTGTAAGCCCTGAAACGGAAGTAGTAAACGTTGAAAAAGGAGAAGTACTGTCAGATACGAAAGAGTTGTACAGGAACCTGAAAAAACAAATAGGATGGATTGACAGCCCAAGGACAAAGGCAGTTTACGGCTTTGTGGGGAAAGAAGGGATCATATCCCTGACTAATATGAAGGTCAATGTAAAAACTGATTTTGCAACAGTGGCGATCAGCTCCCTTACTGATGAACCAATCAAAAATTCCACCAATATGCTTCTGACAGCAGTGGGAAGGGCAGATAATACCGATGCCAGATATAATAAGGAACGTAACCTTCAGATAGAGCCCGGGCATGGACCGATCCAGGTTGAGATCATTGAAGCAACTATTGAAATAGAAACCAATAAAAACAATTTGAGGGTATTCGCTATCAATCCACAGGGTTTCATTATTGGGTATATTCCGTCATCATACAAGGATGGAATATTCAGGTTTGAAATTGGAAAAAAGTACCAGTCGATGTATTATCTGATTCAGACCCTTTAGTGGGAGAAAGTCGAAAGACCGAAGTCGGAAGTCGGAAGTCGGAAGTCGGAAGTTTATAAAAACACTTATCTTCGGAATCCGGACTTCCGATTTCTTCTGTAAATCGTCGCGGATATAACTTTGTAAAGTAGTGTAAAACTGAATATGAAATGAAAAACGAAAATCAGCCGAAACCTTTAACATTTTTAATATTAATGTTATTGTTTACAACCAATTCCACAGGGACTTTTGCACAGCAGAAATCACGGATCATTACCGACAAAGATGGTAACAAATATAGAACTGTTGTTATCGACGACCAGGAGTGGATGGCCGAGAACCTGAGAACCACCAGATTGAATGATGGCACACCAATAGTAAATGAGACTGATATGACCAAATGGGTACAGATCACCACTCCTGCCTACGCATGGTGTAATAATGATATTGGAAAAAAAGACCCCTATGGTGCCTTGTATAACTGGTACGCTGTGAATACAGGTAAGCTATGTCCAACCGGATGGCATGTTCCCTCAGATGAAGACTGGACGAAACTTACAGATTTTCTGGGAGGTTTGGTAATTGCCGGAGGCAAGTTGAAAGAATCCGGTACAGCACACTGGAATGCTCCAAATTCAGGCGCGACCAATGAAAGCGGTTTTTCTGCTGTTCCTGCCGGTTACCGTTATGGTTACTTCTGGGGTCAGGGAACGTTCAATGAAATCGGGATTAATGGTTATTATTTTACCTCAACAGATTGTACGAACACTCATATCTGGACCCGTACTATGAATTCAGGCAACACGAAGGTTTACCGCAGTATTTTCGTAAAGAATAATGGATTTAGTGTCAGATGTATAAAAGGTTTATAGTAACTGAAAAAATGTCAATGATGATGAAAAATAAAATGAGCACCCTGGAAGTAATAATTTCCGGTCTTTTTATTCTAACAACAGTTTGTACACCTTACAAGACAGTAAAAGATATAGATGGTAATGTATACAATACGGTGACTGTAGGTGGTCAGGTATGGTTAAAAGAGAACCTCAGGACAACAAGATTCAATGATGGTACGCCAATTCCAAATGTTACGGATATTACGGAATGGAGGCATCATGATGCGCCGACATATGTCTGGTATGATAATGATATTAAGTATAAAGATACCTACGGTGCCCTTTATAACTGGCATGCCGTTGGGGACAGGAATGACTTATGTCCTGCAGGTTGGCACGTCCCGACTGACGATGAGTGGAAAGAACTTGAAATGTTTTTAGGTATGACCAGGGCAGAGGCAGATGGTACAGTCTGGCGTGGTACAGATCAGGGTGGTAAAATTAAAGAGGCTGGTACCGCTCATTGGGATGAGCCAAATAAAGGGGCAACAAATGAAAGCGGTCTGACTGTCATAGGGACTGGAAGACGATTTACCAGCGGCCTTTTCGGTACTATGCGTCAGGGTTGTACCATCTGGTCTTCTACACAAAGTTCTCAATCCAGTGCCTGCTATCGCCATTTTGCTTCCGGAAATGAAAGAATCGGAAGAAACCCGGCCGGAGAAAAGAAATTCGGATTTGCAGTCAGATGCGTTAAGAATAAACAGTAATTATAAAAAAAGTATAACATGGATATAGTAAAAAGAATGAGTCTTGTAAAACATTAATTGTTTTGTTGATGTCTGTATGGCTCTTCAGTTCAGTAAATGTTTTTGCGGATGAACTGTTGATAGGAACAGCAACTGCCGATATTACTCCTTCACTTCCTGTTGCTCTTGCAGGGCAGTTTCACCTGCGTATTGCAAACACTATCGAGACACCTCTTACTGCTAGCGTTATAGCTCTGGAATCGCGTAATGGTAACCGTTCTATGGATGCAGCGATAATGGTCTCCTGCGACCTGATCGGTATTCCAACGGTAACGCTTAAAATGATACGTAATGAAGTGCACAAACAAATTCCGGAGTTAGATGTTAGCAAAATCTTTCTGAATGCAACTCACCCTCACACAGGACCGGTATTAGAGAATGACCTGGAGTTTACATTCAAATATCAGATTCCAAAAGAAGGAGTTTTGCAGGTTGATGAATATAATGCTTTTTTCGTCAGGCAAATAGCTGATGCTATTACCAAAGCATGGAAAACTCGTGTACCCGGGTCAGTTTCATGGGGAATGAGCCATGCTGCTATTGCATACCAACGAAGAACTGTCTATGCTGACGGAACAGCAGTGATGTATGGTAAAACAGATACACCGGAATTCAGAAACATCGAAGGCATTGCAGATCATGATGTTAATGCTCTGTTATTCTGGAATCAAACCGGTAAATTAATTGTTTTGACAATTAATATTCCCTGCACTGCGCAGGAAGTAGAAGGGAGATCAGCGGTTAATGCTGACTATATACATCCTGTTCGTGAAAAACTGAAACAACGCTTTGGTTCGGATCTTGTTGTGCTTGTATGGATTGGCTCTGCAGGCGATCAGTCTCCACGTAATCTGACGAATGGATATAAGGCCGGCGAACCAAATTTGTGGGATAAACCAGGGATAATAGAGATTGGGAACAGATTGATAAAAACATTTGATGATATTTACCCTGAGGAGCGGAAATCAATTCGGACAAAACCTGTATTTAAACATATAGTTGAAGATATAAGTCTGCCTGTCAGGATTTATACTGAAGAGGAATATGAACAGGCATGTAAACTGGTGGAAGAAATACGTTCGCGGGAACCGTCCGATCAGGATTCCCCGAGCACTGCGTGGAACAGGTTTATGAAAGAGACTCATGATAATGAAAAGATCCGGAAATTTGGCCCATGGGATGACAAAAAATCCGATTATGGTATATTAAGAGCACAGGAAGGTGTAATTGAAAGATATAAAATCCAGGAAAAGGAACCGGTTTATAATACAGAAATTCATATTATCCGGATTGATGATGTTGCGTTAGCATCTAATCCCTTCGAATTATTTGTTGATTATGGATTAAGGATTACCGGAAGAAGTGAAGCCAGACAGGTTTTCATAATTCAACTGAGCGGTGACAGTGGAGGTTATCTGCCAACCAGGGAAGCTGTTAAGGGTGGAGGTTATAGTGCAATTGTTAACCGTGTCGGACCTGAAGGCGGTGATATTTTCGTTGATAAAACTATCAGCATTATAAATTCATTATGGTCTGAATAATTGAGACTTTAATAATATAAAATATGGAAACCAGAAGATTTTTCAAATTATCAGTCATTGCAATTTTTATTGCAACGTGGTTAATAAAAATGACCTCATTGAATGCCGGGGATATTAACGGGTTCAATGATTACCCAATCACTAAATATTTTTAAAGCCGGAACTTCAAAAAGTGATATTACTCCATTTTCAGGTGGTGGCATAGTGGGTAATTTCGGAACTCCTCCTCCTGCAACAACCATACACGATGATCTTCATGCCCGCTGCCTTGTTCTTGACGACAGTTCAACGAGACTGGCTTTTGTGATTGTAGATATCATCGGGATAAACCGCGATCTGATCGATGAGGCAAATAGGATAATCAATGAGGAGACCGGTATTCCAACCGGGAACTTGCTTATATCTGCAATATATACCCGTTCTGCTGCAAGTCTTTCGTATAGGAGAGTTTGATGTGGGGGCAATCCCTTTCGAGACCTTTGCAGAAACCGGATTGCCGATAAAAGGGAAAGTCCTTTCAGACCGTCGTTTACTATAGAACTGGCAAATGGCAGCTACGGTTACCTTCCTGCTCCTGAACAGCATAAATTTGGAGGGTATGAACATGGCTTGGCACTAACCGTGTTGAGATTGGAGCTTGAGAGAAAATCCTTTCCAAATTGCTCGAGCTTTTTAACAAAATAAAATAATTGAAAAAGATGCATTCAGTTAACTATCAGTCCTGTTTGGATAGGAATGTAAGAAGTATTGCTTTGCATATTCCTTTGCAGTGAAACCGGTTATAAGCTTAAACTGCCTGTTAAAATGGGAAATATTGTTATATCCTGTTGCATAGCAAATTTGAGATATTCTTTTATCTCCGCTAATCAGAAGTTTACAGGCATGTGCAATCCTTATTTCATTTAAGAACTGGGAATATGTTTTCTTGGTCCTGGTTTTAAAATACCTGCAAAATGAAGATTTATTCAAATTTACAAGGTCAGCTACCTTATCAAGATGGATTTCCTCCGTATAATTTTCCATTAAATAATTCATCACTTTAGTTATTCTTTCTGTATCAATATAATTAATTGTATTTGCGTAGCCGGCACTTGAAAGCAGAGAATATTCTTGAATACTGGCAATAGCACGCAGTGTAGAGAGAAATACAGTAAGTCTTTCTATTCCGGAGGAGTTATATACTTTTTTAATCAAATCAGAGATCTTCTTATGATCCTTCCCTGTAATAAGCATACCCTGCTGGCCAAGAATAAACAACTTTTTGATATATGTAAATTCGGGGAGATCGAAAAAACCTTTCGAGAGCGCATCTTCGCGGAATTGAATGACGTAAACATCAACCCATCTGTCATCCCTGTCTTGATAAAAATCGCTGTCGTTCCTCCAGACATGAGGGAGATTTGGGCTTATGAACATAAGGTCACCATCTGAAAAATGGCCTATATGATTGCCCATCAACCTGACTCCATAACTTTTTTCAACAAAAATGATTTCAAATTCAGGATGATAGTGCCAGGGGTAATCCATGTAGGGGGTGATCTCTCTTTTTACAAATATTGATGAGGTAGCAATCTGAGGTACCTTCTCCAGTTTGGGTTGCATAATTTTGTAGTTTAAATTGCCATGTATAACTAAATCCATCTCAATATATGCAAAATTAGTGTTGCGAATTGTAAAATCAGTAGTATTATTTGTGATTATTGAATCTTATTTTTGTTATTTGCATACTTTAATCAAAAGCAGGAATATTTGAATACACATTGTTAGCATATGAAATACAGAACTTTACCGATATATCTGGTTTTCTTGTCTATGGGAATGATTGATGCTGTAGGGCCAATGGTAAGCCTGGCAAGAGAATCATTCAAAATTTCCATTACAATGGCAACTTTACTTCCATTGCTGGGATATCTGATGTACGGTATTCTTTCTGTGCCGATAGGTTTGCTTCAGGATAAGAAAGGGAAAAAATTCATATTGAATCTTGGCCTGTCTGTTGCGACTCTTGGCCTTATTTTACCGATTTTTTCAGGGATGTATGGCAGAATGGTTGTCGACAGTTCGTCACTAATGCAGTTCTATAAGATCCTTCTGGCAATTTTACTTTTGGGTGCCGGTGGCTCGATCCTTCAGGTCTCCGGTAATCCCTTTATGCGTGATGTCTCTGATGAAGGTCATTATTCCAGAAACCTTTCCTTAGCCCAGTCTTTCATTACAATAGGTTCCTCAATGGGATTCCTCTTGCCAACCGTGATGCTGCACGCATTCGGACTTGACTGGAGCATATTGTTCCCTGTATATTCCTGCATAACGATTACAGCGCTTGTATGGCTGAACTCAGCCAGAATAACCGAAAAGAAAGAATCAAATGATCACCATGTATCATTAATATCATGTCTCAGCCTGCTAAGAAACCGGTATGTCTTAGCCATGGTCCTGGGTATTTTTATCTATTGTGGAGTTGAGATAGGAATGAGTTCCCATGTACCTATTCTTCTCAATGAGAGATATATGATTTCGGTAGAAAAAATGGGACTCCTTATAAGTTGGTTTCTCTTTTATCTCCCGATATTGTTGGGACGGTTTTTTGGATCATTTATTATGGCTCATATCTTACCAAAACGATTATTACTGGTTACAGTAATTGTTGCCCTGACAGGTATTGTTCTTATATTCAGCAACTCATTTACACTAACATTGATAGGAGTTCTGCTTGCCGGTCTGGGCTTTGCAAATATCTTCCCTCTTATTTTTTCAATTACCATTGAGAGTATGCCAAGCCACACCAATGAATTGTCAGGTTTAATGGTTTCTTCTATTGCAGGGGGCGCTGTAATACCCCCAATTATGGGTATGGTTGCTGATAACACTTCAATACTAACCGCATTTATCGTACCTCTTCTATGTATCATCTATCTTATTTTTGTAGCATTTATTAATAACAGAAAAAGACATAATTATAATGAAAACACACTTAATTAGAGCAGGTTTTGTCGGATTCGGTGAAGTAAATTCACCCCAACAGTTAATAAAAGATAAATGCCTTACTGCCAGAAATGAAATAGAATCGCTTGGTTATAAAATTATAACTTCAGGGCATGTTACAGATGACCCTGGAGGAATTGATGTTCAAAGGGCTGTAAAAGACTTACAAAAAGAGAAATTTGATCTTCTGATTTTATGTATTGCCGGCTGGATACCTTCTCATGCTGTAATAGCCGTAACTGAAGAATTTAAATGCAAACCAATGATCCTATGGGGTCTTTCCGGAGATTTTGAAAACGGACGGGTGGTCACAGCATCACCACAGGCAGGAACAACAGCTCTCAGACAAGTATTTGAAGACCTGGGATATAAGTTCAAATATGTTTATAATATTATAGGCAAGCCATCTCCTTTGGAAAAGATTAAAAGTTTTGCCCTTGCCGCAACAGCTTCGGAATCGTTGAAGAATACCAGAGTGGGTATGATGGGATTTCGTGATATGAGACTTTATAACACTCTTTATGAAGGACTTTCCCTGAAGAAAAAGATAGGAACTGAAATTGACTTCTTTGAGATGTTGGAAGTAATACGGTTGTGTGATAAAATTGATACCGGGGAGATTGATAAGCTTCTCTTAAAAATCAAATCGGAATGGGATTTTGAAAAACCAGCCGATGAGAATTTTCTCAGACAGGGTATTGCCTATTACCTGGCAATTAAAAAGATTGCAGAAGAGAATAATTTTAATGCAATATCTCTGAAAGATGTTGACGGGATGAAGAAGATACTTAATTTTCCGCCAGCTATGATCTTTATGTTGCTTTCAGATGAAATGAAATTATGCACAATACCTGAAAATGATGCAATGGGTTCAGTTACCCAGCTGGTAGTAAAACATATAACAGGTCAATGTGCTGCTTATCTCGAATTTTATGAGTTTTTTGAAAAGAGTGTTCTTCTGGGAGTGCCTGACTTTGTCCCTGCAGAAGTTGTCAGTGGTAAAGTAAAAGTTATACCTGCTGCATTCGGCAATATAAACGGTGGCCTTTTAAACATCTCAACCATGAAAACCGGTAAACTGACAATGGTCCGGTTGTCAAATACCGGTGATCGTTATAAAATGCATATCTGTACTGGCGAAGGAAAATTAAAATCATGGGAGGAGGCAGGATGGGCTTACCCAGTACCTCAGCTTCCAAGCCTTGAAATATTTCCTGATATCTCTGTCGGGGGATTTGTACAAAAAATATCCGGACAGCATTATATAATAGCTTATGGAGATCATTCGGAAGCGCTGAAGGACTTTTGCTATTTAAAGAATATAGAGGTCGTATAAGAGTAAACTATGAAAAAGTATGACGCTTTTGTTGCCGGTTATACTTGCATTGACATGATCCCTGATTTCATAATAGATCAAACATCCGGCAGCATTTCGGACCTTTTAAGACCAGGGAAATTGATTGAAATTGGTCGTCTTAATTTCGTTTTGGGAGGTGCTGTACCTAATACTGGTCTTGCACTAAAAAAATTCAATAAGAAAGTTTTTCTTAATGGATTGATTGGAGATGATTCTATTGGTAAAATTGCAAAGGAATATTTATGCAAATATGATATTTCAGAGGGAATTGCATCAACAAGAGCGGCAGGAACAGCTTATAGCATTGTCCTGGCTCCCCCTGGAATTGACAGGATTTTCCTGGAATCACCAGGGTGTAATGAAATATTTGATACCAGTTTTATCAATTTTAATGTTGTTTCTCAAAGCCGGGTATTTCATTTTGGCTATCCGCCTCTGTTGCGGCAGTTTTTTCTGAATAATGGGCATCAGCTTTCCCAAATGTTTTCCAGAGTTCAGCAGATGGGGATCTTAACTTCTCTTGATTTCAGCTTACCTGATCCGGAAAGTGAATCCGGTAAAATTGGCTGGCCTGAAATTTTGCTAAGAACATTACCTTTTGTTGATGTTTTTATTCCCAGTCTGGAGGAAATTCTTTGGATAATGATGCCTGAGAAATATGCTGAGATATGCTCACATTCGGGAAATTCTGATATTACTAATAAGGTTCCAATCAGTCTTATAAGGGAGGTTGGTAAGTTGATTATTGACTCCGGTGTCAAAATCTTAGTTATTAAATCAGGTGAACGCGGAGCCTATCTACTGACAGGTAATGTTGCATCTGTAAACAGAAAGATTGATTTTATCCTAAATGAAAAAGACTGGAACTACAGGGAGTTTTGGTGTAACGCTTACAATGCAGATGCATCGAAGATCATAAATGCATCAGGTGCAGGTGATGTTGCAAATGCCGCATTTTTGGGCGCAATACTTAATGGTGAAACTCCCGAATTGGCACTAAAATTTGCTGCACTTGCAGGCAGGAATAATCTATATTGCCATAATATCTACAGCGATCTACATGATTGGCAATCGATGGAAGAAGAGATTAAGGATGTATCTAATGATATAATCTACTTCTGATTTATGGTATAAACCAGTTCAGATTAATTTATATTAACACATTATTAATAATATCAGATATATGGATTTAAAAAGTTCATTTAAGAATTCAAAAGACTGGTGGTTAGAAAGTGCAAAAGGGATCCCCAAAATTATAACGGAGACACCAGGCCCTAAGTCAAAAATCATGCATGCGAGTACAACACGGTACATGAAAGGATTGAGCTCACAGGTAAAACTATTCCCGGTTTGTTTTGAAGAAGGCTACGGGATAACACTTACGGATGTTGATGGTAACAAATATCTTGATTTTTCGTCAGGGATATATGTTACATCACTTGGGCATTGTCATCCCAAAGTATCAGAAGCAGTTTCACACTGGGCAAAAAAGCTGATGAATGCCCATGATTTTACGACACCGGTGAAAGAGAAGCTCATGGAAAAGATGGCTTCAATACTGCCGGGGAAATTAAACGCCATACAGTTGTATTCGGATGGTACAGCTGCGGTAGAAGCTGCTATAAGAGCAGCAAGGGCAATAACAAATAAACATGAATTTATATCCGCTTACAGGGATTTTCATGGTAAGACGATGGCGGCAGTAAGTTGTGCGCAGATGTACAGGGGTGAGACTTACAGTTACGGTCCGACACGTGCACCGGGATTTTACATGGTTCCCAGACCTGATCCTTACCGGCCATTGTGGACGAAACAAGACGGGACAATAGATACAGATGCCTATATAAAATTTTATGAAACCTTTATTTTGGAAGGAACCGTTGGAAATGTAGCGGCATTTGTTCTGGAACCGGCTCAGGGGTGGGGAGGAAGTATATTCCCGCCGGAGGACTTTTTTCCGAAACTGAAGAAATTGTGTGATAAATACAAGATACTTATTTACGATGATGAAGTGCTCGCCGGGATGGGAAGAACAGGTGAGTGGATAACGCTTAATCACTGGGGAGTCATACCCGATATAGTTACATTCGGGAAATCGTTTGGCAATGGTTTCCCTGTTACAGCTATGGTAGTAAAGGAAGAGAACGGCAACGCCCTTGAGAAGATATCAGCCTCATCCAGTTACGGAGGCAATCCGATGGCGTGCGCGGCAGCACTGGCTTCAATAGAAGTTATTGAGGAGGAGGAAATCATGGAAAATGTAAGGACAGTAGGTAAGTTTTTCATGAAGCGCATGGAGAAAATGAAAGAGGAGCATCCGATTGTGGGAGATGTAAAAGGGAAGGGATTCTTGCTGGGGATAGAGCTGGTAAAAGATAAAACTACCAAAGAGCAATTTGATGAGGCCGGTAAACTGGTTTATCAGAAAGCATTCAGGAAAGGACTTGCATGGATCCCTGCCGGACATATACTCCGCATGTCACCACCCCTGATAATGGATGAAAAATATGCATCAATGGGAATGGATATCATTGAAGAAGCAATAACAGAGGTGGAAAAGGAATTTGGATATTAAAAGATTAAGATGCAAAGGGAAAAGATACGGTTTGGTATAATAGGTCTTGGATTGATGGGAAAGGAGTTTGCCAGCTCTGTTGCGCGCTGGTGTCATCTTCTTGACGAAAATCCTGTCCCTGTAATTTCTGCAATCTGTGATAAAAATCCAGATACGTGGAAATGGTATACTGATAATTTTCCTGCAATTGGAATAAGGACTGATAATTACAAAGATCTCCTGAAATCAGATGAAGTTGATGCTGTTTATTGTGCTGTACCACATAATTTGCATGAACAATTTTATACTGATATTATAAAATCCAATAAGCATCTTCTGGGAGAGAAACCTTTCGGCATCGACATTAAAGCCAACAGGAACATTATAAAAATAATACAGGAAAATCCGGAAGTGATTGTACGTTGCAGCTCGGAATTTCCATATTTTCCTGCATGTCAGCATTTGATCAAATGGTTAAGTGCACACAAATATGGTCGGCTTATTGAAGTGAGGACCGGATTTCACCATTCGAGTGATATGGATCTTAATAAACCTATTAACTGGAAACGGATGGTTGAAATAAACGGTGAATACGGATGCATGGGTGATCTGGGAATGCATACACTGCATATTCCGTTCCGTATGGGTTGGAAGCCTAAAAATGTTAGTGCAAACCTTCAGAAGATAGCAGAAACCCGGCCTGACGGAAAAGGTGGATCAGTTCCATGTAAAACCTGGGATAACGCTGTACTTACCTGTATTGGCGAGGATCCCCGGACAGGCAAAGAATTTACTATGGTTGTTGAAACGAAAAGAATGGCTCCGGGCGCAACAAATAACTGGTTTATTGAAGTTTACGGGACAGAAGGTTCTGCAATGTTTTCAACTCATGATCCAAAGGCATTTAATTATCTGGTTACCAGTGGCAAGGAACAGGGCTGGACAAG
>DCVC01000333.1:0-613 GCA_002328625.1 Bacteroidales bacterium UBA2198 | reverse complement strand
CATTTTAATGCAGGGAAAGTAAATCCATGTATGAAATCCAAATCCCGCTTATGCGGGCCAAACAGGCATGAAAGCAATTCTATTGTATATCTTTTAAATCGATCATAACAGGTCTCTTTCTGAATCCTTTAGTTGTCAGGATCAAATAGATCAAACCTGCACAAAACCATAATCCGCCTATGATTTTTGCAGGTACCGGCAAACTTATCCAGATTGAAAAACAGAAAAGAAAACCGAGTACAGGTAAAAGAATATCCATAACTATACCAGGTTTTTTTCCCCCGGGACGAAGGATGTAAAATTGTCGGAAGCAGGCAATATTTACACCCATAAATGCCAGAAAAGCTCCGAAATTCAATACTTCAGCAGCTCCCTGGTAGCTTATTATCATTGAGCCAACTACCGTCAGAATACCCAGTATAATAATATTATAGACAGGTGTATTACTCTTAATATCAAGATGCCCAAATATCTTTTCAGGCAGCACCCCGTCCCTACCCATCGCAAAAAGCAGTCTGGCCGCACCAATCTGTCCGGCCAGGCCGCTGCCAAGACAAGCTATAAACAAGATAGCCGCAACAGCATCAAATAAAAACTTACCTCCAACTTTTTC
>DCVC01000334.1:1950-8700 GCA_002328625.1 Bacteroidales bacterium UBA2198 | reverse complement strand
CATATCGTACAAACGCTACTACGAGCGGGCCTATTATCCTTCCCAGATGTTCAACTTTCTGATAGGATTTACCTATAGTCTATAATTGAAGGGTAAGGGGAGTCTGGAATGGTTTATAGAGTATAAAGTGTAAGATTTCAATCCTGAGTCATAACCATGGCATTAAGTGTTGTTGATAGTACATTTTCAGACTGTTAATTTCTTTATTGAATTGTGCATTACTTTTAATATATTTTAACATAAGAAAACACTATAATTTGATATCTTTGTATAAATAATTAAAATACATAATATCAGTTGTTTGTAACAGGAATTGAGAAGTTGGATCTGATGTTTTACAGGGATAGAAAATATCTTTCGATCTTATTTCCGGGAAACAGTTTAAAAAGACATCTTATAGGGATAGAAATCTCCGGCTGCTCATATAAGTTTTTGAAAGATCCTGTTAAAACAACGATGTGTTAAATTAAAAGCTGAATGATGAGCGAGAATGAAAAGAAGTTGCAGGATAGTGCCGAATACTCTGCAGAGAATATACAGGTACTTGAAGGTCTTGAAGCTGTGAGGAAAAGGCCTGCAATGTACATCGGGGATATTGGTTTAAAAGGATTGCACCACCTTGTATATGAAGTTATTGACAACTCCATTGATGAAGCCCTGGTTGGATTTTGTTCCAGAATTGATCTGGTTATACATGAAGATGGTTCAATTACCATTTCCGACGATGGCAGGGGTATTCCCACGGGAATGCATGAGAAAGAGCAGAAATCGGCCCTCGAAGTGGTTATGACCATGCTTCATGCAGGGGGCAAGTTTGATAAGGATTCCTATAAGGTATCCGGCGGACTTCATGGGGTGGGAGTTTCTTGTGTCAATGCTCTGTCTGAGCATCTGACAGCGATCATTATGAGAGAGGGCAACATCTTCAAACAGGAGTATGAAAAAGGCAAACCGGTCACATCTGTAGAAAAAACAGGAAAGACCGATAAGTCAGGTACTATAATCACATTTAAACCTGATGCTTCAATATTTCAGACTACCGAATTCAATTTTGAGATTTTATCGGCAAGACTTCGTGAGCTGGCTTTTCTTAATAAGGGTATACTCCTTACTATCAAGGATCTTAGAGAGATGCTTGAAAATGGCAATGGAGGAAAGCACAGGTATCAGGAATTTCAATCAACCCTGGGGCTTGTGGAGTTTGTCAATTACCTTGATGCTAACAGGGAAAGGCTTATAGAAAAACCGGTGCATATATCCTATGATAAGACAGAGATACCTGTTGAAATAGCCCTTCAGTATAATAACTCATTCTCGGAGAATGTTCATTCTTATGTGAACAATATCAATACCATTGAAGGAGGTACTCACCTCGCAGGATTCAGGAGGGGATTGACAAGAACACTCAAGAAATATGCCGAAGACTCAGGAGCCACTGCGAAAATGAAATTTGATATAAATGGAGATGATTTCCGCGAAGGGCTTACAGCAATCATCTCTGTGAAAGTAGCTGAACCTCAGTTTGAAGGTCAGACAAAAACAAAACTTGGCAACTCTGAAGTGATGGGAGCGGTCGATCAGGCAGTAAGTGCAATGCTTACCAATTATCTCGAGGAGAATCCCAAGGATGCAAGGATTATTGTTCAGAAGGTTATTCTTGCCGCAACTGCCCGTCATGCTGCAAGGAAAGCCAGGGAACTTGTTCAGCGTAAGAATGAATTCTCAGGTTCAGGACTTCCGGGTAAGCTCGCCGACTGTGCGGACAGGGATCCGGCCAAATGCGAAATCTACCTCGTTGAGGGTGATTCGGCAGGCGGTACTGCAAAGCAGGGCCGTGACCGCCGGTTTCAGGCTATTCTCCCGCTAAGAGGAAAGATCCTGAATGTGGAGAAAGCAATGCATCACAGAATATATGAAAGCGAAGAAATCAAAAACATCTTCACAGCTCTTGGTGTTAATATCGGAACCGAAGAGGACAGCAAGGCGCTTGATGTATCCGGATTGCGGTATCATAAAATCATAATCATGACTGATGCTGATGTAGATGGTTCACATATTACAACTCTTATCATGACTTTCTTTTTCAGGTATATGCAGGACCTGATAAGNNAATGGGACAGGGGAAGGAGTCATCTGTAAATATTCAAAGATACAAAGGTCTGGGTGAGATGAATGCAGAACAGCTATGGTCAACTACGATGAACCCTGAAACCAGAACGTTACGGCAGGTAACTATCGAGAGTGCTGCAGAAGCTGATCATATTTTTTCAATGCTTATGGGCGACGAGGTGCCTCCACGCAGAGAATTCATTGAAACTCATGCCAGGTATGCTAAAATTGATGTCTGATTGACACCGGATGAACCTTTTGATAAGAATATCTCTTTATCATTTATTCAAAATGACCTCCTTGATTATCTCTTCTATTCCGGAAATTATCTTCTGTGAAGTCCCTGTGTAATTATTAATGATAATGCTGAATATCATTTTTCTGCCTGAATCTGCGGTAAAATAGCCGGCATAACTTATTACCCTTGTCATCGAACCGCTCTTGGCTCTCATGACTGAACTGAAAAAAGGATCTCTGAAATGATTCTTAAGGGTTCCCTCTTTACCTGCTTCCGGCAGTGAAGAATAAAACTCATTGAAACAGACTCCGCGGTTTTTCATAAATAACAATAATTGTGTCAGCGCTTTGGAATTAATGGAATTAAGTGGTGAAAGACCACTGCCGTCCTCAATAAAAAANNCCGGACAGAGTCGTTCCACTGTTTTTATTAACTCTGCCAATCTCTTTAACAAGGTGTTCAGCATAAAGGTTTATGCTTTTCTGATTCAGGGCTTTAATGATATCCTTCAGAAGAGGAGAAACTGTTTTTGCAATCATTTCGATTTCTTTATTTATTATTATATTCTCCAGCCTTGTAGTTGTTGGCTTTCCTGATACGATGATTCCCATCGAATCCAGCTTGCGATATAAAATATCTGCCAGCAGAAGAGGAGGATCGTTGATTGATGCTTTAAGGATAAAATTATCCCTGTTTACAGGAATAGTACCTGCAATCCATCCATTATTACCGTATGGTGCTGCAAAAATGTACCCTTTATCAGTATTGCCGGCCGACAACAATCGGTTAGATAAATCATAATTACATTCGTCAGGAACAACCTTGATTAATTTAGGTGGCACGTTTTCTGAAAAAGTCTTAAAATGAATTTCATAAGCGTTATCAAAAACTGAAAGCCCGTAAGCACCTGCACCATAATAGTTTCCTGCATCTTCCCAGAGCCATTTGGGAGGTACAGGCTGATAGTCATAATATGAATCGTCTGTAATTATCGAACCATCAATCCTTTTAATTCCCTGTTTGCTGATTTCTTCCAGCCACTCCCTGATAAAGTCTCCGTAATGGCCAATGAAATTTTTCGAACCCAGTGCCGGGTCACCTCCACCCCTGATTACTATATCACCCGACAATCTGCCTGTTTTTTTATTCAAAGTACCTGTGTATCCTATTTCCGTTCTGAAGGTGTGATCAGGACCAAGCAATTCCAGAGCAGAAGCAGTGGTAAGCAACTTTAGAACTGAAGCAGGGATCAGGCTCTTTTCCGGTTGGTATTCAAGGACTGAATCTCCGCTATTCCCATCTATCAGGCATAATGAAACAGATGCATACCGCATTGAAGAATCGGAAAGGAATGATTCAAGTGATCTTTCCTGACAAGCCGGTTTTAAAGGTATCAGAAAAGGCAATATGAGGATAATAATCTCTTTTAGGTACTTCATATCTTATTCTGCTCAAGTGTGGACAATAAACCACAGGCTGCCTGAATATCAATGCCTCTGCTGGCACGAATGGTCGTCAGTATGCCTTTAGCATCAAGAGCCTCCCTGAATCTGATTACGTCAGGCAAATCCGGACTATTTAGCGGCGAGCCCGGCACAGGATGAAATCTGATCAGGTTGATCCTGCACCTTATGCCGTTAAGAATTCTTGAAAGCTCTTTTATATGAGCAGAAGTGTCATTCAGACCTTTGAACAATATATACTCAAAAGATACTCGTCGTTGTTTGCCAAAGTCAAAACTTCTGATTATTTCAAGTACCTCTTTTACTGTGTTGGTCTTCTGAACAGGCATAAGTTCGCGTCTCTCTTCATTAAAAGGAGAATGGAGGCTTACAGCAAGATGGCATCTGCTTTTTTCAAGAAATTCTTTAATGCCTTCAACCAGACCGACAGTGCTGACAGTTATACGTGAAGGACTCCAGGCATAACCCCATTCATTTGTGAGAATATCCAGACTTTTCAGGACCTCTCCTGGGTTGTCAAGAGGTTCCCCCATTCCCATATAGACTATGTTGGTCAGGCTCCGGAATTCAGGGAGGCTCCGGAATTGATTAAGAATTTCATTTGAAGAAAGGTTACCCTGAAAGCCCTGTTTTCCGGTCATACAAAATATACATCCCATTTTACAACCGGCCTGTGTTGAAGCACAGAGAGTTGCACGGTTTCTTTCAGGTATATATACAGCTTCTATGTATTTGCCGTTAAGCACTTTAAACAAATACTTTTTTGTTCTGTCAGAACTCTCAGCGGATTTTACCGGATCAGATAAACCAAATTCATAGTTATCTGAAATAAGTTCCCTCATCTTTTTCGAAAGGTTGGTCATCTCTTCTATTGACCTTATCTCCTTCCTATATAGCCAGTCAGCAATCTGCTTTGCTGCAAATCCCGGCATTCCAAGCTGCCTGGTAACAGAAATCAACTCGTTTAATGTTTTGCCGTATAATTTCTCTTTCTGCATATTGCTGTAAAGGCTTCAGGTTTCAGCTTTTGTATGGCACCTGTTTCCTGCTGCTTACTCGAATCCATACCCTGCCTTTTTAAGTTCTTTAACCGACTTAAAGGGTTTAGGAGGATTGAGGTATTTATTAAGATGGTTATAAATCCTTAACCGGATTTCTTTTGCTTCCTTATAATCCATTCTGTCGAAGGAATGGCCTCCAGGCATGTTTTCGAATATCTCATAGGTGAAATTCTTTTTGCCTTCGGCTTTAAGGGCTCTTATCAGGTGCTCAACTTCAAGAACATTAACATCTTCATCATTGGTGTTTGTGTGTATGAGAAGAGGAGTATTCTGGTATTTACTTACCTGCCAGGCAGGCGACCTTTTACGGTACTCAGCCACATTCTGATCGGCCGGTTTGCCAATTGCTGCCTGTCCGGAAAAAAGATCACGATATTCCTGGTTTTTATAACCCATTCTGGCAATAAGATCGCTCACAGGAACCCCAGTAAAAGCCACTTTATAATTCCCCGGATATTCAAAAATATTAAAGAGCGCAATATAACCGCCATGACTCCATCCAATTATACCAATCCTCTCCCTGTCAACTATTGAGTAATTATCAACCATGAACTGCCGGCTGGCGTCCACATCCTGAATTTCAAGACCACCGTAGTCTATCCTGTTATACATTGCAGCTCCATAACCTGTTGACCCACGATATTCTGCCGCGGTTACAATATAACCCTGGGATACCATCTCCCTGACTATGTGAGTATAATAGGTGTCAAAGTTCGCATGCACCCCTCCGTGTGGAAATACCAGCAAGGGATATTTCTTCGATGGATCAGTATCTCTGGGTATGAAGATGTATGTCCAGAACTTAACCGGATTACCGGCTCCCTGTCCTGTGGGATTTTTTTCTACTGCAAGGGGAGGGCCTGTTATATATACTTTATCGATAAAAGCTATATCACCAACCTTGTTATACCAGTAGATATCATCAATCTTTTTCTCAAGCACATCCAGCCTGTGTTTCAGATCCTCAAAACCGGAACCTGTCTTGTTGATGGCATCCATCAGTTCAATTGTTCCCGGCTGGCTGAAAGAATATGAATCAGGAAAAACCATGAAAATTGTAAAACAAAACAATTTGATAAANNAAAGCGGGAGAACCCACATGTAACTGATTAATATAATATTGTGTTTGTGCATTCAAATACATGTGGGTTTCATGATTTCAGAATTTATATTTCTTAATGTTTTCTGCCGCAATAACACCAGAGCACAGAGATTTCACAAAGATATTTACCTGTTACCCNNCCTTTAAACCTTTAAACCTTTAAACATCAATCTTCCCTTCAAAAACGAACGCAGCCGGTCCGCATAACCAGATATTTGTAATCCTTGTACCTTCAATCTCAAATTCCACCTTCAGATCACCTCCTTTTGTCCTGACATTTACTGATTTTGTGTCAAAATGTCCTGAAAGCACTGCAGCAATGGCAGAAGCAGTGACACCTGTTCCACATGACAAAGTTTCATCTTCAACTCCTCTTTCAAATGTTCTTACAAAAATTGTGTTATTCTCCTGGATCTCAACAAAATTAACATTAGTACCTGCCGGAGCAAAATCGTCAGACCATCTTATCATCTTACCCTCCTCAAATACATTAACAGCTTTTACGTCTTTGCTGAATATTATATAGTGAGGTGATCCTGTGTTAATAAAATAGTTCCCGGCGATGATCATGGTTTCACTAACATCATTCATTTTAAGGCGTATGATGCCGTATTCAGATTCAGCCTCATGAATGCCATCGATAGCTTTGAAAGCCATTTTAATTCCGCAAATATTATGACGCATAGCAAAATCAGCCGCACATCTTCCCCCGTTACCGCACATTGTGCCTTCAAATCCGTCAGAATTAAAATATATCATTTCGAAGTCGAATGAAGA
>DCVC01000334.1:0-1919 GCA_002328625.1 Bacteroidales bacterium UBA2198 | reverse complement strand
GCAATTGTCTATTATAATGAAATCGTTACCGGCACCCTGATATTTGTTAAATGTGATTATCATCTATGTTAAAGTGTTGTTAAATGTTCCTATATTGTTGAGGGTCATAAAAAAAATGCATGAACTTTGTTAAACAAAACAGTGTTAAACCGGTTATAAAGATAGGAATCTTTTATCAAGGCATAATATTTGAGAGATAAAGCCGGACAAAAGAGAAGAATGTGTTTAATTTAAAAAAAAAGCTATGAAAGTAAAGTATTTATTAGGAGCATTATTTATGGCCCTTGCAGGAGCAGTTATTGCATTGTTTGCGTATACAAAAATTGTTGAAAAGCCGACGGGGATCCTTGCAGGGGATAGCTCATTTGTCGAAATACGTGATGCTAGGGCATTACTTACATCGCTTCAGACACAGGAGGCGCAGATTGACTTTACATATGCAGCTGAAAAGACTGTCCATGCAGTGGTTCATGTACGTACAAAAAGTATGGTAGGAGGACAGGCATCAAATCCGATTCTCGAGTGGTTCTATGGTGATCGTTATTCAAGGCCGAGAGAGGTAAGCGGATTTGGATCGGGAGTGATCATAACTCCGGATGGTTTCATTATCACGAATGATCATGTTATTTCGAAAGCCGAGAATGTTGAGGTCAAGCTTAATGACAACAGGGTATTTTCTGCCCAGGTTATAGGAAAAGACCCTACCACCGATATAGCTTTACTGAAGATCAAAGCTGAAAATCTGCCCTTTGTCAGGTATGGGAATTCTGATGACCTGAGGCTTGGGGAGTGGGTTCTGGCAGTAGGTAATCCATTTAACCTGACTTCAACAGTTACTGCAGGAATAGTAAGTGCCAAAGGAAGAAGTCTTGGAATTCTTGACAGTGAGTATCGCATTGAGTCTTTTATACAGACCGATGCAGCACTGAATATGGGAAACAGCGGCGGGGCCCTTGTGAATACCAAAGGCGACCTTGTCGGGATTACTTCTGCAATTGTATCTCCCAGCGGGGCTTACGCAGGGAACTCATTTGCCATTCCTATCAATATAGTCAGGAAAGTCGTGGAAGATCTGAAGGAGTTCGGCGAAGTACAGAGGGCAATAATGGGGGTTTCGATTTCTGATGTTACCTCTGAGGATGCAGAGAAGCAAAGGCTTAATGAAGTCAGAGGAGCAGTTATAAAAGGTGTTAATGACGGAGGTTCTGCAAAAGAAGCCGGACTGAAAGAAAATGATGTGATTATCAGAGTAAATTCTGTTGATGTGGGATCAAGTGCCGAGCTCCAGGAGCAGATAGGAAAATTCCGTCCGGGCGACAAAGTCACTGTGACTTATATAAGGGATGGAAAGCAGAATACAGTACCTGTTGTATTGAAGAACATTGAAGGCACAACAAAGGCTGTAACCCAGGGTTCCGGTGGCGGATGGGTTTATGGTGCCAGGCTTGAACCGCTGAGTTCAGCTGAACGAAGAAACATTAACACTGATCATGGTGTAAAAATCGCAGAAATAGTTGATGGAAGGTTCAAGGATCTCGGTCTTCAAAAAGGATATATAATTCTTACAATCAACGGTAAAAAGATAAAAAGTGCTTCAGAAGTACGTGATGCTACAAGCAATGAAAGCAGTCTGAGATCAATTGAAGGAGTACAGCCGAACGGTATGTTCTTCAGTTTTTCATTCAGGAATTAAAATTGATGATAAATAAGTAGTTGTTATTCAGGGGATTGATAAAATACAATCCTCTGTTTATAACAATGTATAATATATTTTGTTATTATTTAATAAAGCAATATCTTTGCGAAAATTTTTTCGGAGGCATAATGAGACAGCTAAAGATTACCAAATCCATAACAAACAGAGAGAGTGCATCGTTGGACAAATATCTGCAGGAGATTGGTAAGGAAGAGTTGATATC
>DCVC01000005.1 GCA_002328625.1 Bacteroidales bacterium UBA2198 | reverse complement strand
CAGCCTCTTGCAACACAGGCAGCACTGGATATACTAAAGAAAGGCGGTAATGCCATCGATGCCGCAATTGCAGCGAATGCAGTGCTGGGGGTTGTGGAACCTACCGGGTGCGGAATTGGAGGCGACCTCTTTGCAATAATATGGAGTGCTGAAAAAGGTAAACTATATGGATTGAATGCCAGTGGCAGGTCGCCACGATCATTGAAGTTGGAATATTTCAAAAACAACGGATATGAGTCTATCCCATCCTTTGGACCTCTCCCTGTCTCTGTTCCCGGATGCGTTGACGGATGGTTCGAAATGCACGATCTTTTTGGTCGCCTGCCAATGAAAGATATACTTCAACCTGCAATCAATTATGCAAGAGATGGATTTCCGGTATCCGAGGTTGTTGCCTATTACCTTGAAAGGAATACTCAGTCGCTTAGCAACTATCCGAATATAAAGGAAACTTATATGCCCGGAGGTAAAACTCCTTCAAAGGGGGAAATATTCAAAAACACAAATCTGGCAAACACTCTTGAAAAGATAGTTAAAGGCGGCCGTAACGAATTTTACAGAGGAAGCATAGCTAAAACGATTGATGCTTTTATGAAAACCCAGGGTGGTTTTTTGGCCTTTGATGATATGGCCCGTCACAATTCTGAATGGATAGAACCTGTAAGCTCCAGCTACAGGGGTTATGATGTCTGGGAATTGCCTCCGAACGGACAGGGAATAGCAGCCTTGCAGATTCTGAATATCCTCGAAGGCTTTGACATCAGTTCTATGGGTTTTGGATCAGCAGATTATATACATCTTTTCACAGAAGCCAAAAAACTTGCTTTTGAGGACCGCGCAAAGTACTACACTGATCCGAGGTTCAATGCAGTGCCTGTAAATCAACTCATATCAAAAAGGTATGCTGTCGAACGGCGTAAATTAATTGATCCCCAGAAAGCCGCAAAAATTTATGATCCGGGTAAGATTGAAGCAGGGAACACAATATATCTTACAGTTGCAGATAAATACGGGAATATGGTCTCCCTTATCCAGAGCAATTACAGGGGGATGGGGTCAGGAATGTGTCCTGCAGGTCTCGGCTTTATTTTGCAGGACAGAGGGGAAATGTTTAGTCTTGATAACGGACATGCCAATGTTTATGCACCAGGGAAACGACCTTTTCATACAATTATTCCTGCCTTTATCACAAAAGCAGGTAAGCCGTGGATCAGCTTCGGTGTTATGGGTGGCGACATGCAACCCCAGGGACACGCACAGATCGTAATCAACCTGATTGACTTCAAAATGAATCTTCAGGAAGCCGGAGATGCGCCCAGGATGTATCATACAGGATCATCAGAGCCGACAGGACAGCAGATGACCAACGGAGGAGTACTATATCTTGAGGATGGATTTCGATGGGAAGTTATTCAGAAGCTCTTATCCAGGGGACACATGGTTCAGTGGAATCTCGGAGGGTATGGCGGCTACCAGGCTATCATGTGGGACGATAAGAACAAGGTATGGTATGGTGCTTCCGAATCGCGAAAAGACGGACAGGCTGCCGGGTATTAAGGGCACAGGGCGGAGGGCAAAAGGTATCTGCTAATTAGCAGGATAATGACAATTATGACCTGATAATTAATGACCTCCAGGCGGATGAAATGCAAACTGAGTTAAAGGGTTAACTGCATCTTTTCTTTTACCTCCGTTACTCCAAGGACCTGAGTCGTTCCTCCTGTTTCAAGGTTAATTCCATGAGGTATGTTGGTTTTCCATGATCCTCCTGTAAAATCCGGAACATCGATTGACTGCGATCTGTTCGCAACTGACCATTCACTTAGGGGAGCAATTGAACTCCAGAGAGCGCCATCGTAGACATCCTGGTCGAGAGGCAATCCGTTCCTGAGGCAGTCAATCATTCTCCAGTCCATAATAAAGTCCATCCCACCATGTCCGCCCACTCTTTTTGCCATCTCACCCACCCTTCTTATTATCCCGGGTGTGAATTTATCCCAAACCTCTTTCAATTCATCCTCTTTCAGCCAACTGTGCCCCAATGCTATGCGTGAAGGCTCCGGATATTTTATTGCTACGCCGTTTGTACCACTCACAACATGAAGCCTTGAATATGGTCTTACTGATGAAATATCATGCTGGATCATAATAGTACGTCCGAGATTTGTCCTGACAAGTGTTGTATTCATATTGCCGCGATACTCTTTGTCAGTATAAGGTTTAAAAAATTCATCTCCGGCAGCAAGTTCATTTGCCGATTTTCGCATAACAAAATCTATCGTTGACATGGAAGAAAGGTACTCCATTTTGTCCCCCCGGTTAATATTCATTATCTGGCATATCGGTCCTAATCCATGAGTCGGATAAAGGTTCCCGTTTCGCTCTGCATTCTCTTTCAGCCTCCACATTCCGGTGTAAGCATCATCAGATTGCCTGTCATCAAGCGGTTTCCTGAAATTCTCTCCTACCAGGTTATGTATATAAGCGCCCTCTCCATGCACAATATCCCCAAACATTCCCTGACGTGCCATATTCAGAGTAAGCAGCTCAAAGAAATCGTAGCAGCAATTCTCAAGCATCATGCAGTGTTTCTTCGTTTCTTCTGATGTTTCAACAAGCTGCCAGGCTTCATCAATAGTCCGGGAGAGCGGTACTTCACAGGCAACGTGCTTTCCATTCTCCATCGCATATAATGCCATTGGTGCATGCCATACCCAGGGAGTACATATATAAATCAGGTCAAGGTCTGGTAATTCGACCAGTTTTTTCCATATGTTATCATCACCGTAAAACTCCTGAGCCGCAGGTCTTCCAATCCGGGCAAAATATTTCTGTGATCCTTCAACAGCCACCTGCCTGAGATCTCCCAACGCCTTTATTTCCACTCCTTCAATAAATGAAAGGCGTTGCACTGCTCCGCTTCCCCTGTCGCCCAGCCCAATAAAGCCGACCCTGACTACGGGTAATGCCGGAGATGAATATCCTGACATATTAAATTTCTGTGTATGAGCTTCCTTAACTGCATCGAGAATTACGGAATGTTTTGATTCAGGTTGCTTGGGGGCACAACCGGACAGGAACCCACCGGCAATGGCTCCGGCTCCGGTAATTGTGGCTGTTTTCAGAAAATTACGGCGATTGCTTTTCATAATAATTACACTATCCAGGTTAATCAACAATTACTAAAATACGAACACAAAATACAATTTATTTAAAAAGAATTAATAATAACCGAATGCGTTGTGCAGTTAACATTGAAAGTTTTAGCAAATTAATCATTAGAATCTTTAAAAATAATATTAATAACCTGAATAACGATATAATAACAGATTCTGTGTTCCACTTTGTAACTATCTGAATATCTGTTATATGTGTTTATGTGAGATAAAATTCTGTCGCAAAAGACCAGATTTTGGACTTTCCGACCACAGAATTATTTACACCAGGATTGGTTTGTTATTTATAGTTTCAGGAATGCCTCGTATCCGCAATATTTAGTGCATTTACCACAGAAAGTGCATTTTTCCTGATCTATTTCAGGTGCACTGAACGGGTTTTTTTGAGAAATAGCGCCAGAAGGGCATATTTTTATAACCGGACAATAATGATTTTTGGGACATTTTGATGCCTCTATTCTTATTGAGTTCATGAGTCCTCTTAATTAGAAACGACAGTACAATAATTGTTAATAACATTTTCAAGATATTCTGAGGTCATTACTCCAACACCCGACCATCTGGCCGCACCTTCATGGAACAGCATCAGTGTCGGGACACTTTTAATATTATATTTAATTGCAAGTTCCCTGTTCCTGTCCACATCTATTTTCAAAATCTTTATTTTTCCACCCATTTTGTTCTTAAGTTGTTCCAGAACCGGTTTCATCATTTTGCATGGTCCGCACCACTCTGCCGAGAAATCTACCAAAACGGGCAGATTACCTTTGATAAGTTCGTTAAAGCTACTATTCATATTTTTTTTGTTTTTTAAAGTTAAGAATGACATCATCAGCCAGTTGGCCAAGAATCCAGCCTGCCGCTGCACCATACAGAGTACTGAGATACCATACTGACTTAATTACACATGTACCTGACAAGCAACCTATGAATTTCCAATACAGGAAGCCTCCAAGGGCTCCTGCTCCTGTGAAAATTATTGTAATAAGGTGCTTTTTAAGAAATTCTCTCATTACCATATTTTGAGGCAAAATTCTCTATATCCTCAGTAATGGTCAGTGACTAAAGTCACAGAGATGATTATTTTTTCACCAGAACAGTATAATCAACTGAATTTCTTTCTGTTATGATCAAATGCTTTTTTTCTAGATTTCTCAGAAGTCTTGAAACAACTTCACGGGAAGTATTAAGCTGTAATGCTATATCCTGGTGGGTACCGGGAAAAATTGTTTTTCCTGTGGACTTGTAACGGTCTTCAAAAAACCTGACCAGTCGAACATCGAGTTTCATGAAAGTTATTGAATCAATAGTATCGAGCAGTTCATCAAAACGTTTTCTGTAAGAATACATCATAAACTCCTTCCATGTCCTGTATTCCGACATCCATACTTCCAGCTTATCAACAGGAACTGAAAGAACAACTGAATCTTCTTCAGCAGTCATTCTGATGTTGCTTTTCTGAGGTCCCATGCAGCATATAAGAGCCATTGCACAGATCTCTCCCTGGTTAAGGTAGTAAAGCAACAGCTCGTTGCCATTTTCCGAAAGACGGATAATCCTCAGGCATCCATTGATCAACATGGGGAATGATTTAATATAATCACCCTCCGCCAGGATGCTTTTTCCGGCTTTTACATTTTGTAATGCAGAAACGGTTGATAATTCTTCTATCAGATTCCTTTCCAGAAAAGGGAATGTCCTTTTTATCAGTGCCTTTTTATCCATATTTAATGCTTTTATCAACTATCTGAACTGATTTTCCGGTCAAATTATCTCCTGACTCTGTTTATCAATACAATATCATCAATTTCAGGAATAATGCAAAATTTTGTTTTAATCTCTAACCCGATTTTCTATTTTTACAATTTATTGATTTCCGGAGAATGATTTTTGAAAATATCTCACTAAAAAGATTTAATACTTTCGGTCTTAGTATCAAAGCGGACAGACTGATCACATTTAAACTGGAAGAGAATGCTGTGCGTTATTTCCGGACTCACGGTGTCACTGATGGTGATTTTATGATCCTGGGCGGAGGAAGCAACTTATTATTTATTGGTGATTTCCATGGGACCATCGTTCATCCGGAAATGGAGGGAGTATTTGTGGAGGAGAAGAAGGAGGACTATGTTAAAATTTCATGTGGTGCCGGCATTGTCTGGGATAAGCTGGTAGAACAGACTGTAAACTATGGATTTGGCGGCCTTGAAAACCTTTCTCTAATACCGGGATTGGTCGGAGCTGCTCCGGTTCAAAATATCGGAGCATATGGAGCCGAAGTCAAAGATACCATAGAAAAGGTCAGGGCAATTTGTTTGAAGGATGGCTCCCTCAGAGAATTCAGCAACAGCGATTGCAGGTTTGGATACAGGGATAGTGCTTTTAAGCATGAGTTAAAAGGCAATTACCTCATAACTAAAATCTATTTCAGACTTACTACCAGACCAAAATTAAGCCTTGAATACGGATCATTGAAGGAGGAGGTGAACAAACTCGGTGCCAGCTCTCTTGGCAATGTCAGGAAGATTGTAATAAATGCCCGGCAAAGTAAATTACCTGACCCGGGATTAACAGGTAACGCAGGTAGTTTCTTTAAGAATCCTGTCATAAGCATTTCTGATGCTGAAAATATGAAAAAAAAGTATCCAAAGCTTCCAACCTTTGAAGACCCTTATGGCAGTATTAAACTGGCTGCAGGTTGGCTTATAGAACAGTGCGGCTGGAAAGGAAAAAGAAAGGGAGATGCCGGAATCAGCGAAAAACAGGCACTGGTAATAGTAAATTACGGAAACGCGACCGGAAAAGATATATTTGACCTTTCTGAAGAGGTTAAAAAATCAGTGTTTGAAGAATTCGGAATTAATCTTGAAAGGGAAGTTGAAGTAATAGGTATTACTTAAATATTTTTCTTTTATTGAGCTCCCTCTGATATATCGCGGCATACCGGTTATGCTCGGCCAAAGTCCTTGAAAAATTATGATAACCTGAAAAATCAGCTTTAGCTGCGAAATAGAGGTATTCATGTTTTTCTGCATTAAGAACGGCATCAATACCTTCGATTGAAGGACATCCTATGGGACCAGGAGGAAAGCCTTTAAACTTGTA
>DCVC01000350.1:14505-19949 GCA_002328625.1 Bacteroidales bacterium UBA2198 | reverse complement strand
AAGATTGATATCAGATAATGTAGTGCAGGTTTCATCATACTGTTATTTGACAAACATAGGCAATACAATAATAATATGTGTGTAAAACAGTGTTATACCCATTGATTAACAGCTTATCTTATAAATAGTTTTTTTCATTTCTGGCTATAAGTGAGATGTCGTATGTTCTCAAAGATAATCTAAAGTATCTCTTAAGGCAGGAAGAAGCTCGACGAAACACAAACGAACACTATGATCCCGTCTGGTCCCTGCCGGGTACTTATCCCCTGGTCTTATGGTAATCTCAGTCTGCTGACAGCTCTTCCTTTCTCCCATTCTCCCCCTCTTTACTCTGGCGGTAATTGATGAAGACTTGTCTTCTGCAGTCCCGATTGTCCGGGGTGAAGGCAGGTTTGGTATTCGTAGTCGGATATAAGGCCAGGCATAATTGATAAGTGTTATTTTTTCATAACGGCAAAATAATCATCATAAGCTTTATGTCCTGTTCGCTCATATAAATCTCGATATCGTGGATCATCCATAATATTCTTAAATACATGATCAACTTTCAGCCACGGCATCTCAGGGCTCCGGTTATTATAAGCTTTCTCAAGCCAGTAAAAGGCAGAATCTGGTTTCCCGATCCCGCTGTAATACCAGCCAATATAGTAGTCCGGACTGCCGGCTAATGTTTCATTACTTTTGTTAATCAATTGATTTATAATTGTTTGCGCTTTCCGGGATCCTCCGGTTTTAAAGTATGCCAGCGCCAGACAAGCCTGAAATGATGGTACCAGCATATAATTATCTTTTTCCTCTTTTGCAGTTTCCAGTGAGAGTTTTGCAGCTTCATATTCTTCAATCCATAAATAAAATTCCCCTGCACAACTTTTTAAATGTTCCTCCTGTGAGTTTAAAAATATCCTGATCGAACTGGCAGCCTCCCTTTTTTTACCTGATATTGCGCCTGATATCACTTGTGCTTTTGTTAGAACATTTAATGGCATTTCAACATTCTTAATATATGATATTGCATCTCCGGGCCGTCCTCGCTTTAAAAGAAACTCAGAATACCGCTCCCTTCCGTTAGGTTCGTTTGGTGAAAGTTCAATAGCTTTTAAAAACTCACTTTCAGCAGTGATATAATCCCAGTTGAAATAATCGTTTATCATCGCCATGCCGATATGTGCTCCGGCATTATTATTATCCAACTCCCGGGCTTTATGAAAATAGGATGCAGCCTCCCATGCAACAGATCGCATTTCACTTCCGCCAAAAGAAGTTCCCTTCAGAATAGTCATTCCGCCTAACCAGGCATAAGCAGTAGCATAGTCAGGATCTTCCTCAATGACTTTCTTGCTTGCCTCAATTAACTGATCGAAAGAATCATAGCTTCTTGTATTCCAAAGGTGCATGGCTCGTTGCAGCAGGTCGTATGCTTCCTGGTTTGTTGTTGGAATATTCTGTATGTTCTTCTTTTCGAAACCTGTCAGAAATGCTCTCAGATGTTCTGTGATTTGCAAGGCAATATCTGCCTGAATGGCAATAATCTCCTGATAAGGCCGGTCATACTCACTCTGCCAGATGTGCCTGTCTCTTTTTGGTTCTATCAGCTGGGCTGTTACCCTGATCTGGTCACCGATCTTCTTATAGGTGCCCTCCAGAATGTAATTCACATTAAGTTCATCTGCAATCCGCGGCAGCCTTTTATCAGTTCCCTTGTAGGTCAATACTGAACTCAAAGAGACCACTCTGTCGAAAGATTTAATTTTATACAAATGCCCGATTATCTCATCCGTCAGACCGTTACACATATATTCCTGGGCAGGATCTCCGCTGTAATTATGGAAAGGCAGTACAGCAATCGATTTTTCAGGTTCTCTTTCTGACTTAAACAATTTTGGAATAAAAAAGAAGGCGAGTACTATGAATGCCAACAATACTAGTGAACCCGCAATAATCTTTGTTTTGCTTGTTTTAAGCTGAATTGAAACCGGTTCAGACAGATCCTTTGAAACTATCTCAGGCTCATGTTCATAATTCTCTAAGGCAGTAATTATATCTCTGATAGCATTGGCTGTTTTATTTATCTGGTTCCGGTATTTTGCTTTGTTCAGGTTTTTCTTTTCATCATCATCAGGCTTAAGGGGCCTGTTAACTCCGGGTTCCTTATAAATAAACTCAATCCCGCGAAGCACTGAACCAAGAACTGATTCACACAGCCTGATATCATTGTTATCAAGGTCGTAAATGCGGATCGGCAATACCCTGCTGGCGACATTGCCATTGGGAAGCTTTACCTTCAGTCCGAACTGATCATGGGAAGCCAGTTCAACAAATGCCTTGAACTCATGTTCCCAGGCAAAGGATTTCGGATCACAGTATGTCCTCGAAATTATTGGAATGAAAACCAAACACTTAAGTTTGTTCTTCAGCGATTCATCAACATCGTGTGTTTCAAGAAGTCCGTCATGTGGGTTAATGTCAAAATAGATGCTGATCTCTTCCTTGAAAGTTGATTCAAGTTCAGTTTTTAAAGCTTCTACAAATTCACTCACCCACTGCTCCCCTCTGTTATCCTTCTGGCGGTAGCTGATAAAGATGTCGTATTCGTAACCGGCGATAAGACTGGACATATCTGTTGGTAAGTCTCATAAAGTTACGAAAGATAGTAATGCGAATCAAGTATAATATTCAGGATGCCTGCATAACCTCCGTTGGCATCCCTTCCGGTGACTTTGAATTCAGGGCACAGGTTCTCCATGCTTTCAAGGCAATAATTGCACTTCATGCTCTGGAATATTTACTCTCCATTCTATTTTCCCATCATCCTGTCTCTTACCGGTTTATATGGGGAGCCTGGGCTCCAGTTAGGAAATCTATCTGTAATGCTCAGTTTATGGCCGATTTCAAAGAAAACCTTTATATCTTCAATCATACCGTCAAATTTCCAGATATCCGGTTCGTAATTGTCCGATGGTTTATGATAATGATCCTCTATCCATTTCTCCAATTCAGCAAGCCCCCATTCTTTGCCATGCTCAAGATCATCAATTCCTTTTGAAGGGTATAATGACGGCACTCCCGCCAGGGCGAAGTTCAAATGATCGGAACGGAAGTACATTCCCTTTTCGGGAGACGGGTCAGGAGTGGCATATCTTCCATACTTTTTTAAGACAGTTACAGCATAATCATCCAGTTCTGAATTGCCAAAGCCGACAATGGTCATGTCTTTTGTTCTTCCTGAAATATTCAGTCCGTCCATATTGATCACGGCAGCTGTTTTATTCAGAGGGAAAAGAGGATTTTCAGCATAATATTTACTTCCCAGCAGGCCCTGTTCCTCGCAGGTGACTGAAAGGAACAGAATAGAACGGTTTTGTCTTTCAGGTAATCTGGTAAATGCTTCGGCTATTTCAAGAAGAGCAGCCGTACCTGTTGCATTATCTACAGCGCCGTTTAAGATTGAGTCACCTTCAAAGGCTGGATTGACACCAAAATGGTCCCAGTGGGCGGTATAAATAATATATTCGTCTGACCGGTCGGTTCCGGGCCAGAGAGCAGCCACATTATTTGATTTAACATACTCTGTCTGATTTTTAAATGAAACCGATGCTTTCAGGTTCATGCGTATGGGTTTGAAACCACGAATTGAAGCAGAACCGGTTATCCTGTCATAATCAAGACCGGCAGATTCAAACATTTTCTTTGCGGATTCAGTTGTTACCCAGGACTGTAGCTGAAGATCTGAACGGGAAATCTCATTTCCAATAAGATAGTACGCTGGTCCTGACCAGCTGTTCTGAACAACTGCCCACGGATAGGCTGCGGCATCTGTCTTATGGATAATTATTGCAGCCTGTGCACCCTGTCGTGCAGCTTCCTCAAATTTGTAAGTCCAGCGCCCGTAGATAGTCATTGCTTTCCCGTCAAAAAGGCTGGTATCGGAGGTAGCATATCCGGGATCATTAACAAGCATCAGAACTGTTTTGCCTCTTACATCCACTCCTTCATAATCATTCCATTGATATTCCGGGGATTTGATCCCATACCCCACAAAAATGATCTCAGAATCGTTTATTCTTATAAAATCACTTAGCTGAGGGGTCCCGCCAATAAAATCATCAGAGAATGCAAAGCTTAGTTTTTGCTTTCCTCCGGTAATATCCATTTTCATTGTGGCATCTGCCGTAAGTTTCACCAGGGATACTTCCTGAAAGAAATCCTGTTCTCCGGCCGGTTTTAATCCTATCCGGTTAAATTGCTCAGCAAGATAAGCTATGGTTTTTTCTTCTCCTGGTGTTGCAGGAGCCCGGCCCTGAAACTCATCAGATGCCAGAACAGATAAATGATTTTTCATATCATCAGCATTAATGCTTACCAGAGCCTTTTCCAGCCCTTTTTCCTCTACATTGCAGCTTATACAGGCAAATAAGATAATGAGCGCAGATAAATGATTTTTCCTGAACATTATATTTGATTTTAAGTTGATTAGTTCACCTTACAGGTTGCTACTATACATCTCTGAACCTTTAAGGTACCCTTTAATCTACAAACAGATTGTTGCCAAACAGGTTTTACCACTGCTTGCCCGCCCCGTAAGCTGGCGTATGGGGCAAACCGTGTAACTCTGTGAAGCTCAGTGTTACCCGTGGTTAATGGATTTCTATTAACGCATCTCCCTTTCTGACAATCTATAAAGTCCAGCCTTTCCTGTATTCATAATGAAGCAGATCGTTAGCCTCTGGCAGATTAATAAACTTCATATTATCAGGATCATACTCAAGTGTTATATTTCTGTTGGCAGTAAGCACGGCAATATTTCCCAGCATCATTGTTTCCACAAGCCTGCTTGCATAGGAGAAATCTGTTGAGGATTTTGCATTGTTCCTGATGGAGTCAATCCACTCTGCATAAATACCCGGTGATCTTGGCAGCCATGGTTTTGGCGGGACAAATGCATCCATTGCTTTCTTAGGTATCAGTTGAGGATTGCTTCCATAATCTCCGTGCATCAGTATCCCTTTATCTCCAAGATAAAGAGCTGAATTGACACGGGTTCCCTGATCCATCTCAAAAGGACGGGGTGCCCGTAATCCACCATCAAACCAGGTGACTTTTACCGGAGGCATATACCCGCGAGCCGGAAATTCGTAAGTTATCACTTCAGCAAGTGGCCAGAATTCATTATTAAACACTGATGAGCTGGCCTGGATCCTTGTAGGCATTCCCAGATTAAGTGCCCAGAACGGATGATCATAAATGTGAGCTCCCATATCACCAAGTGCGCCTGTTCCATAATCACGCAAACCCCGCCAGTTGAAGTGGCAGATATCCGGGTGATATGCTTTTTCAGGTGCCGGGCCAAGCCAGACATCCCAGTTAAGTGTTTTCGGTACAGGCACTGCTGCAGGTCTCTGGATATTTCCCTGTGGCCATATAGGTCTGTTGGTCGACAGGTGTAC
>DCVC01000350.1:0-14396 GCA_002328625.1 Bacteroidales bacterium UBA2198 | reverse complement strand
AATGGTCAGGTGTACCAATCATTACCGCGTCAATTGATTTTTCTTTTTCAAGCATCTGCCTCCAGTCTGTATATACTTTTGCTTTTGGGTAACCTTTGATGACGTGTGCGGCAAAAGCAGTATCCACATCGCAAAGTGCGTAAATATTTGCCAGCTTAACAGCTTCCCTTGCCGGCTGGGCACCCTGTTGTGGCTGTTGTGCGCCCTGCGGCCTGCTCCCCATCCTGGCTTCCCTTGCTGCTATCTCTTCTTTGCTAAGAGGCTGACCGGTACTTGTGCGGGGAGGAGTTACAATCGGCACCTCGGGATCACATAATCCCCGCAGATTGGCTGCTCCACGGGCTCCAATACCGATACCGGCAACATTAACCGTGTCGCTGGGCTGTAATAAACCTTTTCCAGGCACAACATGCCGCGGGACAATTGTTAGTCCTGCTGTTGCAGCACCTACCGTGCCTAAAAAATTCCTTCTTGAAAGATTCTTTGTGTTCTTGCTGTACTTAGGGTCATCTGATTTCATTAAATATTCCTTTCTATTAGTAAATAATAATAAACTGTAATTAATAAAAATCACACTTGATAAATTTAATAAAATCTTGATTGGATTCAAATAAAATATGCTTGCTCTCAATGTTAAAAATTCATAAAATATCAAGATAAAATTGGTACATTTATTCGGATTTTGGTATCAATCCGAAATCCTAAATCAAAATGAGTAGAACATTATAACCCTGACCTGAAATCAATTAATTAAAAACAAGGAGGTTGAAATGAAAAAAGAAAACCGTCGCAATTTTATCAAAAAGACAATGGTGGTATCGGCAGGACTGACTGCTGGAGCACCTGCTTATATAAAAGGATTCATGCAAAATAAGCCAAGTGATGTTATTAATGTGGCTGTTGCGGGTATTAATGACCGCGGGGGATTGTACGGAGGATCAGGGCATACAGCGAACTTCACCAAGATAAAAAAATCAAGAGTCGTGGCAATATGTGACGTTGATGAGAATCTTTTTCCAAAAGCAATAGCTGATATTGAAGCTCTTGGAGGTGAAAAGCCAAAAACATTTGCAGATTTCCGCAGGATGCTTGAAAGTAAAGAGATAGACGCAGTTGCTATTGCCACACCCGACCACTGGCATGCACTAATGACTATCTGGGCATGCCAGACAGGAAAAGATGTTTACGTGGAAAAGCCTCTCTCTTATAATCTGGTGGAAGGCAGGAGAATGGTACAGGCTGCAAGGAAATATAACAGAATTGTACAGACCGGTACACAGCACAGGGCCAACAGGTTATCCCAGAAAAGCATACAATTGCTCATGGAGGGTGTGATAGGGGATATCTATATGGGACGAGGGACCGTTTACCGTCATCGCCCAAGTATTGGAAGAGTTGCTGACTCGCCAGTTCCCGCCGGAGTAAACTGGGACATGTATCGTGGTCCGGCCCCGATGATCCCTTTCAACAGGAACCATTTCCACTACAGCTGGCACTGGTACTGGGACACTGCCACCGGGGAATTCGGCAATAACGGCGTTCATGCAATGGACAGAATAAGGATGGCGATGAAAAAAGATGTACACCCTGTAAAGATAAGTTGTTGTGGCGGCTTTTATGGCTGGGATTCCGATCAGGAAGTACCAAATCTACAGGTTGCAACATTCGAATATGACGACGGCAAGATCATGGAACTGGAAGTCAGGAGCCTGTTCACACCAGAAGAAAGCGGTCTGGCATTCTTTGGAACAAAAGGATATGCAATTCTCGGTAACAGCTTTCAGACTTTCATGGGACCTAAACGGGAGCCGGGACTGAATATAACTGCTAAAGATCTGGAGGCTGACCCAATGTGGGATGAACTTGGCACAGCTCGCATCGACTACCATTTTGTGAATTTCCTCGATTGTGTGAGAAGCCGTAAATGGCAGGATCTGCTGGCCGATGTTAACGAGGGACATATGTCATCCGCTATGATGCATCTCGGAAATATAGCTTATCTGACCGGAAGAAAGCTGATCTTTAACGGACAGACTGAAAAATTTGTTAACGATCCTGAGGCTGACAGTTATCTTTCACGGAAAGAATACAGGAAACCCTATCTGTTGCCAGAAGAGGTTTGAAAATAGAGCTTTCCACAGGTGTTAAATGGATCCCAAGGATCAACAAACAATAAATAACTTATTATGGAAGAATCTATCATAAAATGGAGTGAGCTTATTGTTCCATGGTTTTTGTCGCATGGAGTGAGAATAATAATTATTGCAGTGGCAGCTTTCCTTCTCAATCTTGTCATCAGCAGGATAATCATCAGGGCAGTAAGAATAGCAGTCGTCCGCGATGAAACAATGTCGGAGGAAGCTGAAAAAAAACGTGAAGATACTCTTATTCAAATCTTCAATGGTGCACTCAGGATAATTCTCCTGGTCATTGCACTTCTGATGATCCTGCAGGAGGCAGGACTTGAAATAGCTCCAATACTTGCCGGTGCAGGAATTGTGGGCCTGGCAGTAGGCTTTGGAGCACAATATCTTATCAGAGATATTATTACAGGTTTGTTCTTAATTATTGAGAATCAGTATAGAATCGGTGATGTTATCAAAATTGATGAAACAGGGGGTACCGTCGAGAAAATAACACTGAGAATGACAACATTAAGAGATATAAATGGCACCGTACACCATATCCCGCATGGAGAAATTAAAAGAGTATCTAACCTGTCTAAGAACTTTGCAAGAGTGAATCTCGATATTGGGATTTCGTACAAGTCGAATCTCGAACATGTCATCAAAGTGATAAACCAGACAGGAATTGAAATGGCTGAGGACCCTGCATTCAAAGATTTCATAATTAGTCCTCCTAAGTTCTTACGCGTAAATGAATTTGCCGACTCAGCAATTGTTGTAAAAATTCTTGGTGATACCAAACCTCTCAAGCAGTGGGAAATAACCGGGGAGTTACGGAAGCGTTTAAAGATCGCGTTCGACAGGGAAGGGATTGAGATACCTTTCCCGCAAAGGGTTATACATCTGACTAAAGAGTAATTAATTCCTATTGTTAAATCATTAGTCTAAAAGAAAATCGATTTCGTCAATTTTTGTTATAATATATGGGAAAAAACCATATTTTTAGCGGTTGAATTACTAACTTTTTAAAACATTATTTTATGAGATCAAAACTGCTTTTTTTGCTTTTGTTCGTTTCTGTTATAATCACATCCTGTAAGAAGAAAAACATTGATACATTAGGTGGTTCGCAATCTCCAATCGGGGAAGTCGGAGTAACGCTGGCTACTACTGCTTCAGTAAATGGAGTTAGTTCCGTTAGCGGTTCGGTCACATCACTTGAGGATGGAATTTCATCTTTTTCCGGAAGCGCAGTAATTACGAACACTGCCATAAAAAATATTTTATCTGGTTTCCCGGGAACATCAATCAACGGCAACAATGTAACTGTCAGCGGCATAGAATTTAAAATAACAACTGAGGGTATTAAGAGTTTTAACGGGCTTGAAGAGGGCATAATCGTTAAATATGACGCAAAAGTAGGTGATAAATACTCAATAAGTGGCGGGGGGAAAAGAACAGTTATTAGCAGATCAACAATTGATGATTACCCATGGGGTTTTATGGATATCAAAGTTATTCAGGTTGAAGAAAACGTAAATAAACTTGGAATCAAGAAGATCAATTATTGGGCAAATCACAGGTTTGGCCTGGTGGGAGTTGAAATAACTTTTGATGACAACTCAACAGCCAATTTCCCCATATTTGCCAGCGCCCAAAACCCGTAGGAAACTGCGCATCTAAAATTACAACGGGCGCTCCAGTTATGAAATATCTGCTTATCCAGGGAGAAAAAAAGAGAATTCCACAATATCCTCATCACAAAGATTTTGTTTATCGCTGTTACAGGTTCTTTGAGGTAAAAAACCTTTATAGTTTCCTGACCGTTGACGGTCTCTTTTTTCTGCCAAAAAGATTCTATCTTACCTGGAAGTATAAGACAGTTGTTCCTCGTTTGCTATTAATTGACCCGACAAGTGCCTGTAATCTAAAATGCAAAGGTTGTTGGGCAGCTGATTACCAGAAGAATAGTCACTTATCGTACGAGAAGCTTGATGAAGTTCTGACTGAAGCCCGTAAAGCAGGTGTATTACAGGTTATTATGAGCGGAGGGGAACCACTAATGAGAAAAACAGATGTAATTAATCTTTGCGCTAAGCATAAAAACCTGACTTTTGCACTCTTCACTAACGGAACCCTGATTGACGAAACATTTGTTAAAGAACTGGTCAGGCTTGAAAATCTAAATGTATATATCAGCCTGGAGGGCTTCAGAGAAGAAACAGATTCACGCAGGGGACCGGGTACATTTGATAAAGTGGTTGCCGTAATGGAGATGCTTAAAAAACATGACATAGGCTTTGGCTTTTCGGTTTGTTACCATAAAAACAACTTTGAAACCGTTTCGAGTGATTCCTTTCTTGATTTTATGCGTGAGAGAGGCGCATGGCTGGGATGGATGTTCAACTATTTACCTATTGGAAGCGATGCAGATTTATCTCTGTGCTGTAACGCCGAACAACGGGCATTTGTAAAACGAAAAATTGAAGCTTATCATCTTAAACACAAATTTACTATTATTGATTTTGCAAACCAGGGGCATAAAGCAATCGGCTGTGTTGCTGCAGGAAATGATTTTGTCCACATAAATGCAAGTGGAGACGTTGAACCTTGTGCTTTCTGCCATTATTCTGATGTAAATATTAATAATATGTCTTTTGTTGAAGCATTGCGTTCACCTTTTCTAAAAAACTTCAGGAGCTATAAACCTTTTTCAAGGAATCTCCTTCGCCCTTGCCCTTTAATTGATATCCCTGATGCTTTAATAAAAGTTACCGAAATGGAGGGTGTTCGGTCTACTCATCTTTATAATCCGGAGACGCCTCATCAACTTGCAGAAAAAACAAGACCTCTCGCTGAAAAATGGGAACCTGTAGCCAATAAGTTGTTTGAAGAAATGCCTGATAATGAAAAGAATCGTTTTGGAATTCTTACTAAGCTTCTTTTCTGGGGGAATAACCAGATAACAAAATGGTAACTGCAATATGAATTAATATTATCGTAATAAAAGATGCTGTCATCAAAATATAAAACTCCCGGATACATACTTATTTTATTAGGAACAGCTTTATCTGTTTTTTACTTTGTATTTAAATTACGATTCGAATTACCAGTGTTTGCTTTTGTCTCTTCTTTTATGGAGACCAGGTTTCTTTCTTTTTTTAAAACAAATTTTGCCGATGAGTTAATCCTGCTATTGCTCCTTATTGGTTTTACACTAATTGTGTTTTCAAAAGAAAAAAAGGAGTTGGATTGCTTTAACAAACTGAGAGTAGATGCTTTGATTAAAGCAATCTTAACTGATATCATTATTCTGATATTCGCAGTATTGTTTATATATGGCAGTGGTTTTATCGCTATAATAATACTAAATATCTTCCTCCCATTTATCTTATACTTGATATTCTTTAATCTGCTGAAACATAAAACGACCGGGAAGAATATTAGTTTCAGGTAAAAGTACCGGCAATTAAAAGGTTAATCCTGTACTTATACCCCTGCAATCCTCCTTTTATATTCTGCCAGGGCTTTATCCAGCCGTTTTTTGGCAGATGTGTCTCCGGGCACATTATGCGAAGGATGAATATACAGCTTAACTCCTCTTTCAGCAAGGATCTCAGCCACTGTTGTGATCGTCATCCAGACACAGGTAACAAATGCCATTGTTGATACAGGTCCAATTTTGTCCCGATGATTTTTCAGGGTGACTGAAGCGTCTTCAAGAGGAGCACATGTATCGACGACTATATCAGCAAGGTCAAATATTGCCTTGCCGCAAGAGTGCCTTGTTTTTCTGCCTTTCGCTGCTGCTTCAGAACCGAATACAATCACTTTCATGCCTTTTTTCCCGGCTTCCAGAGCTATATCAATATTAACATTGTTGATCCCTGAATGAGAGAAGAGCCACATGATATCACGCCTGTCAAAATCGTATCCCTTCATTATCTCAACACCATAACCCTCAACCCGCTCGAGGAACACAAACTGGTGCACTCCCATTTCTCCTGTAATGCGGGTAAAAAAAGTAAGAGGCAATTCGATCATTGGATGAAATCCCACAAAGCCGCCTATCCTGGGATACATCTCTTCTATGGGAAGTGTGGCATGTCCGCATCCAAAGGTATGGACCCAGCGTTTACATTCAATAGTATCAGCCATCGCTTCAGCAGCAAGGCGAATATTATCCATTTGGGTTTCCTCGATGCGAGACATTACCTCTCTGGCATTCGCGAGCCATTGTTTTGCTAACATATTCTGTATAATTTGATTATTTGTAAAGATATGATCTTGTTATTCCTTGTCAATCTTTATTTTATTCAGAAGCACTACTGCTAACAGGACCATTGCTCCAAGTTCAACGAATGCAACAGTAATAAGATGTTGAACACCGAAATTCTGAGCAATTACTCCCATAAGAAAATTTACCGCTATATTACCTGTTAATCCTATGAATAATACAAAACTGAAAGCTGTCCCCGAGAGTTCTTTGTAACGCGCACCTGCAATACCCAGCATTACAGGGAACCCTGCCGCAAGTCCTGCACCTGTTAACACCAGACCTGAAACACCCATTGTTAAATTGTTGGCTATTCTTAATAATGATATTCCTGTGAGTATTAAAACAAAAGAATATGAAAGTATTTGTTGTGTTGATGCAGACCTGAATACCGAACCCAAAAGTAATCTCATTATCGTCATGCCAATAACAAATGATGAAAGTGCAAATAAGACATTGCTTTGTTTGACAGAAATGTTATTTATTAAAAATGTTGTGGTCCAGTTGTTAAAAATGCCCTCAAAACTGCTTTGAAAAAAAAGAAAGAAAGCAATAAGGATCAACAGGTTATCTTTCATCATTTTAATCCCTCCGGCAAGTGGAAAACCATGAGGCTGTTTGGGAGGCGGAAATCTGATCAGGAGAAAATATATCCCTGCAACAGATGTTAAGGCACCTACCAGTGCCAGAATTACTTCAAAGCCAAATTGTGGCTTCAGCAATCCCAATATAAGAGGCATACCCAGAGCGCCGATTCCGAAGAATGCCCCGAGCAGGCTTAGATTTGCCCCTTTGTTTGTATCACTGATATCAGATACCAGGGCATTTGCGGCCCCATTAACAGCACCTCCTCCAAATCCGAATAATAAAACAAATATTTTCAGGAGATTTTTTGAATGGGTAAAGGCAATTCCCTCAAAACCGGCAAACATTAAGATACAGGAGATGCTCATCAATAGCTTATAACCATACTTGTCAGCAACAGGGCCGAAAAAAAGTGATCCTGCTAATATACCTAATGGTAGGATCGAAAAGAGTGTTCCGGTAGCTATCTCATCTAAATTTAGTTTGTCTTTCAGATCCGGGGCAACGGATCCTAAAGTGATCAGGGAAATTCCAAATAACAACATCCCCATACATGAAGCCTGAAAAACAACTCTTTTTTTAAACATCCTGCTTACCTTGTGTGATTAATTATTTTTATTCGTCAGAGCCAGATAGCCTGCACCATAAATACCAGCATTTCCTCCCAGGCCGCTGGACATGATTTCTACTTTCTTAATACTGATTGGCTGAGCCCATTTTTCTGCTTCCTTTTTTATTGCAGGGATAAATCTTATTGCAGGTCCGAATATGCCACCTCCCAAAATTATCCTTTCGGGATTGAATAAACTCACAAGGTTCGCCACTGCCATTCCCCAGAATTCAATTGCGATACTCATCACTTTTTTTGCAATGGAGTCACCATTCTCAAATGCTGAAAACAGATCAAATGTTGAAATATTATCATTCTGTTTGTTTTTCAGCTCTCCCGAATAATCTCTTTCTTCAGACAGAAGTTCTCTGGCAACTCTGACTAATCCTTCCCCAGATGCATAATACTCAAAACAGCCGCATCCGGCGTACTTGTTCTCAAAAGGCTTGTTAAGTGCCATCCAACCTATGGCTCCTGCAATATCATTACTCCCGCGGAGTACCTCGCCATTTATAAGAATTCCAGCTCCTATCCCGGTTCCTGTTGCCAGAAAAACAGCATTTTTGCATCCCCTGGCATTACCCTGCCATAATTCTCCCAGAATATAGCAAGCTCTGTCACTGTCAATTGTAACCGGGATCGGTCCGGTCACAGATTTTACTTCCTCAAGCAAAGGGTATTCCTCCCATCCCGGGATATTAGGTGCCCAAACTACTCCGGTTCCTTTATAACTGATCCCCGGTACGGAAATCCCTATTGAATTGATTTTTCTGTCAGTAATACCTTTCTCCAGAAAGGTTTTAACCTGATCAGTTACAAGTCTCCCGGCTTCATTACCAATACGATTGTCCAGCTTAAGGGTTTCTTTAGATAATATATCGCCACCTTCAGAAATAATAGCTGAAGCCACCTTTGTTCCCCCAATGTCAATTCCTAATAGTGCCATATTACTCTAATCGCTATTTTGTATAACTGCCACATTTCAATATTCAATTTAGCAACTCATCAATTCTTACAAACTGATAACCACGCTTTTTCAGCTCCTCAATAAGATCAGGAAGATGGTGATAGAATTTATCAGTCCGCCTGGGATCAGTTCCGATATGTATTAATAAAATAAAACCATTCATTCCATTTTCAGATTTCTGCTCATTATTGAGGATTGAATCATAGATTGTTTTGCTGTCAACATATCTGCTGCCCATCTCCGGATAAGTATAATCAGCTGTGCTGCGTGTCCCCGGTGTGAAATTTACGAGTTGTAATCCCAGTTCACAGGTCCACTTAGCAACAGAGTCATTATACCATTCGTAGGGCGGCAAAAAAAAGGGTGCTTCTCCGGAAGAGATATTTATTCTCTTCAGTTCTTTATAGGAGTTCAGAAGGTCGTCAATGAATTGTCCGCGGGTAATCAACAGGCTGTCGCGTTTAACCCAGTCACAGTAAAGCAGATGTTTGTCGGAATGAGATCCAAGGTAATTGCCATCTCTTTTAAGCTTATTGATGAGAGGAATAAACTCCCTGTTCCTTAAGAAATTCCCCGTAAGAAAAAATGAAGCATGAATTTTCTTCCTTTTCAGAGTTGAAGCTATAAATTCACCTCCGTCTGCAAACTCGTCGCCGGTAAAAACCATAGCAATGTTTTTTGAATCGGTATTCCCCCTGATAATTGCACCATTCTCAAAAATGAAATCATGTCTTTCCTGATCATTTAGTAAATTAATAACCTCTTCCGTCCCAATAGCTTTTTCACCTGATTTGTTGTATTCTTTTCCTTTACAGGCTAATAAGCACAAATATATGAAACTGAATATTAAGAGTTTAGTTATGGCTTGCATATCTAAAGAGAAGGATATCTGTTAATATCTGAATAAACCATCAAGACACACATTTTTTACTTCAAAATCCCTGTTAAAAATAATAAGATCAGCTTTATTTCCCGGGATTATTTTCCCTCTTTCAGCTGCATTTATCAGGATGGCCGGGTAAGTTGATGCCATACGTAATGCTTCATCCAGCGGGATTCCTATCTGTTCCACACAGTTTCTCACTGCCTTCATCATTGTAAGCTTCGATCCCGATAAGGTTCCGTCAGGAAGGGTAAAACGATCATTCTGTTTTACATGCATATATGCTCCGTTAAGATTTTCTTCAACCGCATCGCTTATCAGATATAATCGTTCTTTCATTATTTTCTTTGCTATCGATATCATATTATAATCCACGTGAATGCCGTCTGCAATAATGCTTGCATATATGTTTTCCGTTTCGAAGGTCGCACCCGGTAACCCCGGATCACGATGATGCAACTGTGACATTGCATTGAAAAGGTGGGTTGTTGCCCTTATTCCCCATCTGAAACCTTCGACAGCCTCTCTGAAAGTTGCATTGCTGTGTCCGGCTGCCACTACAACGCCATGATCATTTAACAATCTGATAATTTCTTCGTTGCATGCCTCCGGGGCAACTGTCATCATTCTGACAATTCCTTCGGCTGATGCAATAACAGATTCAAGCTCATTCTTCTGAGGTGGCCTGATATATTCCTTCATGTGTGCGCCCCTTCTGACCGTACTTATATATGGACCCTCCAGATGCAGTCCCAGAACAGCAGAATGAGGATTTGCTCTCACGGTTCTGATCACCTCATCATAAACATCCGGGGAATTTGTCGGGATTGCTATAAGAAATCCTGTTGTTCCTGTTTCAACAATGCTTTCAGTAATGGCTTTCAATACTTCCGGCGTTGGAACCGATGAAAAAAGGAATCCCCCGCTTCCGGCAATCTGCAGATCGATTAATCCCGGGGCAATATAATTACCTTCACAATCAATAACTTCAGCATGCTCCGGCACTGATCCGGGATCGATCACTGCTTCGATCCTGTCGTTATTTATCAGGATTATTTTGCCTGCAAGTGTTTCATAACCAGTAAATATTATGCAGTTGATCAGGGCTTTTAACATAATAACGAGATTTTAAATCCTACTACTCATCTTCTTAAAAATGTGCCTCTTCCAAACCTACCCCTTTTCCACCTCACTCCAATCCCTCTTACAATGGAGAGGGGCTGAAATATTTACTGCCGATCGAAAGTCCTCCTCTCTCCCGGGAGAGGCGGTCCCGATATATCAGGAAGGAGGAGAGGTGTGTACATCCATCAATTCAGTCGTTCCGCAATACTATCTCCTGTATAGGTACATTCCATCCCGAAACTCTCAGGACGGGATATGCGTTTACAAGTTCTGCAGAAGGACAAGCAACAGAGAGCGAGGCACTTTCTCCCGGAGCCAGTGAGAAGTAGCTCTGCGACCAATAGGTTGGCAATATTTCTTCACCTGCCGACATAAGCTGCGGCCTGATGAAAAAGGCTATCCTGTCACTGTAATTTGTAACATGTAGTGTCCATTTTATGTCGCTTTTACTTGTTTCTGACTTCAAAACGCTCACACTTACTTGTGTCACGGGCATTTCGCTCATTGTCTTATAATCACCTTCGAGTGAGGTCCAGTAAACATTACTGGACAAGACCTTACCTGAGGCATCCCTGAGGTTCATAAAAACCATTGTAACCTCCTTCGCATCAGCCAGTGCTGAAGATATTGAAGTCATTTCCTTAACATCCGAAGGCCCCATGCTGAGGGTTGCAGTTTCGTTAAACAATAATTTTGACCGGAGGCTGAAGAGGCTAACCTGCATTGTCAGATTTGGCACCGGTTTATATGTCCTGTTCAGCACCAATACTTTATTGTTGTTGAGATTGAGCTGAATATGGACAGGTTCGCAGGCTTTCTGCATAAAGTAGTAACCCGCATTTGGCTGCAGGAACCAGTCGTAGACCTGCCAGACAACGCTCGGAAAAGCTGCGTTCAGTTTCCACAGCATTATACCCCCTATATCATTTAATTTATGTCCGGCAGCTTCGAATATACCCTGGTATCCGGCTGCGTTCATAAGCTGCATTTTATTGCAGAAGTCTTCCATACTTATGGGGTCACCATATCTCCTGACCATCTCCCGGTAATAAAGATCCCAGCGTCCATTGCCGGTTGCAGCATCATGGTATCCCCAGGTGTGGTTCAAAGGGAAAGGCAGAGTCTTATCCCAGACAAGGTTGGGTATTATTTTTGGAAGGATGTTATATGGAGTCATCGAAGGGATGCCTGTTTCATCCTTGAACACCCAGTCTTTGCCGGCAATGGCTCTCTCATAGTAAGATTTCGGTTCCTGCCATGTGTAAGGCCCTCCACTATAGACGCCACCCGGAAGGTTGTCGGGCCACGATGCCGGCCACCCTTCAGGTAAATGTGCAAATCCGGAGGAACTCGGGATAAAAGGTCTTGTGCCGTCAAGCGAAATTATGCTGTTCCTCATAAAATCATAAAGCTCCTGTCTTGCATGACCTTCGTTGCCTCCTGTCCACACAAGAAGGCTTGGATGATTTCTTATTCTGAGTATCGTATTTGTGACATTCCTTTTGAATACCTCACCTTCGAGAGGCCAGTCGGGCGATCCTTTGAATTCGCCCTGGGTATCCCCTGTTATCCAGAAATCTGACCACACAAGGAGTCCATACCTGTCGGCGGCTTCAAAAAACTCATCGCACGGGGTTACGCCTCCACCCCATATTCTTACAAGGTTAATATTTGCATTCCTGCATAATCTCATCTCATAATCATATCTTAACGAATCACGATTGAGCATGAAATCAGCTACCCATGCTCCACCTGTCAGATGTATCCTCCGGCCGTTGACATAAAAATCACGTCTCCAGGTCCCGTTTACATTAACAGCTTTGGTAGAGACTGTCCTAATTCCGAAAACAAACGATGTATCGTCCGAAATTCCTGAACCATTTACATACTGAAGACTTATTCTGTAAAGGTTTGCCTGTCCATAACCATTTGGCCACCAGATAGCCGGTTTGGCGATCGTGAGTTCTCTTATGTCGTCTGCATTCAATTCTATTAAATTTGAATCACCCTTTCCAACCGCGACATTCTTAGTGAATTGGAATGATTTACCCCTGAAACTCTCGGGAGATATTTTTACCACCAGTTTACCTATATCATTTATCCCGCTGTGATTGAACAGCTTAAGACTTATTGAGAGCTTTGCTATATTAGTATCAGGTTCATTGGGCAGCTTCGTGATAATTCTGGCATTACCGATTGTGATGTTGCCTGAAGTTCTGAGGTATACCGGGAGCCAGATACCCATATTACGGTCTCTTACCGGTGGCACCCAGTCCCAGCCGACCGAACAGAGCATGGTGACATTTTTCCCGATATCCCCGGTCGGTCCCCCGTTTGGATAAAAATCGCCCAGTGCTGTTAACTGCTCAGTTGACGGTAATCCAGGGTAATCGAGGGGATAAATCTTTACTGCAAGTATATTTTTGCCACCTGCTTTTATATGCCTGCTTACATCGAGACTATATTCGGCAAACATGCCTGCCATCTGTGTTGAATCGGCAATTTGCTGTCCGTTTAACCATACACCTGCCCTGTAGTTTATGCCTTTAAAGATCAGCTGGAAAAAGCGGCCCTGATCGGCTGAAGGAACATCAAAGGTGGTTCTGTACCAGTAGGGTTTTTTCCAGGGATTGGGATCATTGGGAAGGTGACTGAACTGCTCAAGATTATACTTTCTGTTAAATTCATCTGAAGCATCCGGGATAAACATATTGTTTAGTCCCGAATAAGGATCGGGATATATGTTGTTGGCTACAAGGCCAGTAAGCACTGTTGACGGCACTTTTACAGGGAACCAGTATATGTTCGACCTGTACTCTGGTGTCGATATCTTTTCTCCTGGCTCGTTTATGAGAGCTGAAGACTGAAGCTCAAAGTTAGTAAGTTTTACCTGCTTCACCGGGCCAGTTTGCCCTGACAATTCAGAAGAAATAAGTGCTACAGACAGGATGAAAGTGAGTATTAGGGGCAGATATTTTTTCATGATGCAATAATTTTACCGGTAAGATAAAAAAAATGATTATCCGGGTTATCTTTGATAAGTGAAAATTTTTTATTATATTTAAATAATACCCCTTTCTGAAATACAGGAATTAATTGTCAGAGATAAAAGAGATGGTTATTTTTGTATTGCAAGCAAAATATTCCTGTCAGTAGCCAACTAATTACTTTAATAAGATGTCAGAAACCGGCAAGAAGCGATTTGGTACAACTCCAGTTTTTTTTACGGCAATTTCAACAATCCTGGGAGCAATACTGTTTCTGAGATTTGGATTTGCTGTAGGAACTCTCGGTTTCTGGGGTGTTCTACTGATCATCATCCTTGGACATGCACTTACAATACCCACTGCATTTGCTATTTCCGAACTGGCAACAAACAAGCGAGTTGAAGGTGGCGGTGAATATTTCATTATGTCGAGGTCGTTCGGTCTGAATATTGGAGGGACTATCGGTATGGCACTTTACCTGTCGCAGGCTATAAGTGTCGCATTTTATGTAATAGCTTTTACGGAAGCATTTGAATTTCTGTTTGATTTTTTTGCCAATTCATTGAATATTAATCTCCCCAGGCAAGTAATAAGCCTTCCTGCAATGTTCATTCTTGGATTCGTTATACTTCGCAAGGGAGCGAATCTGGGTGTTAAAGCTCTTTATGTTGTAATCGGGATTCTATCAGTTTCTTTGCTTATGTTTTTTCTGGGAACAACTGATCATGCTGCAGTATCCGGAAATAGGATTCCTGCAGGTGACCTGAGAAACATGGATGATTTCTTTATCGTCTTTGCTATAGTTTTTCCGGCTTTCACCGGAATGACTGCAGGTGT
>DCVC01000110.1 GCA_002328625.1 Bacteroidales bacterium UBA2198 | reverse complement strand
GACGGTCAGCTGAATTTGGCTGATGTTTATCAATACAGTCGACCGTAAGACCATGGAACTCATAGATAGGTCCCATCCATTCAGAGTCACGCTTTGAGAGGTAATCGTTGACGGTGACAATATGAACACCTCTTCCCGCAAGGGCATTTAAGAAAACAGGCAAAGTTGCAACAACAGTTTTTCCTTCGCCGGTAGCCATCTCGGCTATCTTACCTTTATGAAGAGCAACTCCACCTATAAGCTGAACATCATAATGCACCATATCCCAGACTATCTCGTTACCTCCTGCAATCCACCTGTTGCTCCAGTATGCAGTATTACCCTTTATTGTAATACTTTCCCTGGTAGCAGCAAGATCCCTGTCATATTGACGGGCAGTAGCCTCCAGCACACTGTTTTCTTTAAAACGCCGTGCAGTCTCTTTTACAATCGCGAATGCCCTTGGAATGGATTCATCAAGTATCTTTTCGAGCTTCTCACTGATGAGCTTTTCAATTTTATCAATCTGGTTATAATAATCCTCTATCTTATCAACATCCTCCTCCTTCTCTGCACTCTCTCTCAACGATCTTATTTGATTCTCATCAGCCTCTATAAAAGCAAGGATCTCTTTTCTGAGCTCTACTGACAGGTCCCTCAGCTGGTCATTTGATAAATTCGCCAGTTTTTCGAACTCCTGGTGGATTTTTTCCACAAAAGGATTAATCTCCTTAATATCTCTCTCATACTTATTCCCAAGGAAAACCCCCAATACCTTATTGACAATGCTCATTTTTGGACTCTATTTACAGAATTTAAAATTTCACGCAAAATTAGCTTATTTTTCAATTAATGAGACTAAAAATTACCTTTGAGCCTGATCCCGGGTATCAGAATCACTATTTGATAAGGCTGTATTTGATTGTTTTTATTTCACTTCCCTGTTCAATAATAATAATATAGAAGCCGGATGGATATCCGGAAATATCGATCTGTGTAACCGAATCAAATAACATATTATTCTTTATCAGGCAAATACCGGCGTAGTTAAACAGGCTTAAATGAAGCGGCCGACCTTCATCAGTATTACATCTTTCAATTGTGATTATGCCATTTCCGGGATTAGGGTAAATTTTTATCACTTCCGGTCTGTTTTTTTCGACAGTATCAACAAGTGGATTGATATGAAGATCCTCAATTACCCATCCCCAGCCATTTGCATAAGGATCGGAGTACAACCGGAGCCTGATAAGCAATGAATCCCCGGCAGAAACTTTATCAGATATTCCGGGATAAATTGTACGGCTCACAAGCATAGATTCTTTGCCTTTATATGTAGAATTCTGTCCGTCCATTGAGCTATTATATGCTTCTTCCCACGAAGGGATGATTCTGCTGTCATAGCCGTCTGCCAGGCTGAACCAATTCTTGCCGAAATCTTTCGATCCTTCAACAATTACATAATCATAAAAATCCATTGAACCAAAAAATGAGCCTTCCTCTCCAGGCTCTACAAGCACAACTTCTCTGAAAGATATTACCATTCCAGTCTGATCAAATATCACCGGGTGACGCAGTATTGCATAAAAATCAAATGTTTTATTGTCTTCCTCGGGGCTTTGATACGGATGTTCAGTATGTAGTGCATAACTATTGAAAAATATCGGTTGAGCTAATTCAAAGCCCGAAAAATAAAAATCGTCCCGTGCATTTGTAAAATCAGTGAAATAATTTACTACTGTTGAATTAATTGTTTCAATGCCAATAGTATAATACCCGGTTTCAGGTAAAATGGCAATATTTGGAGAATTAGCTTTATCAACAGCAAAAATCCTGTATTGAATTGAGTCACCTCCTTTCAATGATTCCGACCTGACATTCAGTACCTTAGTATATAAATCCTGATCGCCGGCAGCCAATCCGGTGAGTTTACTTCCATTGTTGTTAACACGGTATTCTATATAAGCGGTATCAATGCCCAGATTATCAGTGATCTTCGCCTCAAATCTTATGGAATCAATCTTTTCAAAGATAAATCCATTTGGCGAGTGCACTATCCCGGGTTTTATTGTGTCAATGCCAATATAAATATTGTAAGGGCGTTTTTCGGCCAGTGAGGGGGATCTGTAAAGACGATTGAAAGAGTCTTCCGTAAATATATAATAATCCAGGCTTGTATTGTATGAAGAAACCGGAATAAACTGTTTGTATGAATTCTCAGACAACTGAGAAATCATAAATATTGTGTCGGAAGTCGCAAATTTGTCAAAGGAGTAAACCACCCCGATTTTTTCCCTGTTGTACAATGTATCTGATTCAATTATGACTGATATTTCGATCTCAGAAAGTAGTTCCTCAGTATCTTTTGGTTCAGTGTGTACTATCCTTGTATTGATCCATCCCATATCTCCAAGAATTGAGAGGGTTAGTTTTCCCGGGTCATGGATGGCTTCGCCGAGATCAATAAATGGAGTCATAAGAGTATTTGGAGGGAGTGTTCGCAATTCATCGAGATGCGACACGCTTGATCCCGGATCCCATGTTGAAGGAGCATACAATCTTGGTCTGATACCGAGGGTATACTTACTTACGAGCGGACCATTAAAGTAGAGTTGTCCCCCAGTGAACTCTTTAAGCAGGCTGGCTGAAAAATTGTCAAATAATAAAGTATCAATAATTCTTTTTTCAGTGAGGTTCTCTACAAAAGTATCGTAAATTACAGGTATTGAACCTATTCCATAAAATCCGATTGTTCTGTTATCGTCAGTATCCATGCTGTCGAAAAATCCAAGACCATGACAGATCTCATGCAGAGCAACGGTTACCAGATCATACCTCTGAGATGGAGTTTTTCCATCTGTTCCGAAATACCAGTTTGCGGAACTGTTTATCACTAATTCGATATCACCTTCAGAATCGTCATTAAGGTTTTTTCCTGCTATTTTTTCAGCAAGTGCAACCGGATAGAAAACAAAGGGTTTTTCCGCATTAATTCCCCATCCTGCTGCAAACCCCGTGATTCTTGAATTACCCAGCACACCACTGGTAGTTATTCTCCTCCAGGATGCCTTAATGGTAAATTTTGCATCTGAAGGCAGTACGGAATTCAAAATTGAAATTGCATAGTCCATTGCTGATTTTGCCTGTTCGGGGAATCCGGAATAGATAATATTTATGGATCCGCCACCTTTTAATCCTTTAGTTTCCATGAACTCTTTTGGTGG